>JABSPG010000086.1 GCA_013214445.1 Ekhidna sp.
CCCCCATTTATCCACACATTATGCAAACCGCCTTATACACTTAGGTTATATTTGATTGGGATAATCAAAGTACACAACATTGTTCAAACTCAATCTAAAAAACCCATTAGTAGTATTTGACTTAGAGACTACTGGAACGAATATTTCTCAAGACAGAATCGTTGAAATCGCGATGGTAAAAGTTATGCCAGATGGAACTGTAGAGGAGAAATGCAGAAAAATAAATCCGACCATTCCAATTCCTCATGAAACCAGTATGATTCATGGTATTTATGATGAAGACGTAAAGGACGAACCCACTTTTTCACAGGTAGCAAAGTCCTTAGCCCAATACCTAGAAGGATGCGATTTATCAGGGTTTAATGTGCTTGGATTCGATGTTCCGATGCTTGTAGAGGAGTTTCTGCGGGCCAATGTAGATTTTGAAGTAGATCAAAGAAAGATTGTTGATGCTCAGAAGATCTTCCATTTGATGGAAAAGAGAAATTTAACTGCAGCTTACAAATTCTATTGCGATAAAGATTTAGTAGATGCGCACAGTGCTTTGGCAGACACCAAAGCAACCTATGAAGTTCTGGTTTCTCAAATTGAAAAGTATGAAGGCCAAGAAGTTTTTGATGGACTTGGGAAAAAGCTTGACACTATCCAAAATGACATGGGAATGCTGCATGAATTAACAACGTCCTCCAGAGTGGACTTGGCCGGCAGAATGATATATAAAGATGGTGTGGAGGTATTCAATTTTGGGAAGCATCGAGGCAAACCGGTCAGTCAGATACTGGAGAAGGAACCCAGCTTCTACGATTGGGTCATGAAAGGTGATTTTCCACTTGATACTAAAAGGAAGCTCACAAAAATCAAACTGCGCAACTTCAACAGATAAGTAGTGAATGCTGAAAAAGCAGCTAAAAAACTTACTGAAATTTAGAGCTTTACTATATTACAGATGACTATCGCCTAGCCTATGTCTACATCATTTAAAAAGAACGCACACCTACGTTTAGCACTTCTTATTGCTGTTGCCTTCTCGGTATACTTCTTTTTAGTGTGGCTTCTGGTCTATGTAGAAAAAGATAGTGCTCAAACAGCTTTGAATACGTATTCTAATGCTTTTTGGTATTCAATTGTCACATTGACTACTGTAGGTTATGGGGATATCTTTCCAGCCACTTTTTGGGGCAGGTACATCTCCCTGATTTTTATCTTTACTAGTATTGGAATCTTTGGACTTTTAATTGGACAACTTACAACACTTATGGCAACAATAAAAGAAAACAAAAAACTTGGGTATAACGGCACAAGTTTTACCGATCATGCCATTATCATTGGTTGGAACGAATTTGGATGGCATGTAGTCGATCAACTGGTAGGTGTAGGAAGAAGGGTAGCTGTGGTTACCAATAGAAAGGATGATGTAGACCTTATCAGAGAGAAATATAGTTCCAAAAATGTATTTGTTCTCTTCAGTGATTACAACAATCACGAGTTGCTAAGGAAATCAAACATTGAAGAAGCTAACATCGCTTTTGTCAATATGGCTGACGATACTGACAAATTAGTTTATGTATTGAATCTAAAGAAAGTATTCCCAAACACAGAGTTTGTTGTCACACTTGAAAACGGAGACCTCAAAAACACTTTTCTGTCCGCTGGAGTCAGTAATACCATTTCGACTCAAGAGATTTCATCTAAACTTCTTGCTTCATATATGTTCGAACCGGATGTTGCCTCGTACAGTGAGTCCATTCTATCCTATGCACAAACGGATGGTGATTATGACATAAAGCAGCTGCTTGTAACGTCAAGCAATCCCTACAGCGGAAAGTCTTATCAAGATGTCTTTTTTGATATGAAGAAAAGATACAATTCAGTACTCATAGGGATTACAAAAAGAGATAAGTTCGGAAATAGAAAACTCATTAAGAATCCTATGGGCGATCTGAAAATTCACCCTGGCGATTACGTAATTATTATACTCAATGGAAAATCCTTCAAATTGCTGAAGAAGGTATTTAATGTTGAAGAAGGAATGGTCAAGGAAAGAAAATGACAATGAGAAAGGAGATCTTTATCTGCATAGCCGCATTGATACTAAGTTGTGAAAACACAGATATTAATGAAGGTGAGGAATTTCGACCAAGAGCCGTTAATGACAGTTTCGAGGATACACACTTCACTAAGATTACCGTTGATGGTGTTGAATATCTTCTGACTGAAAGGGACAACAACAACCCTCACGAAGGCTTTGGTTTTATGGCATTCCGAGCTAACGATCTGATGAAAAAGCAGGATACCATTATTTCTTATCTAAAAGCAATGCAGCACTTTCAGAATTTAATGTACTCAAGGATGTACAAGATCTCTACTGAAGAAGGCCAGCGAGAGTTTGATGCTAAGCTTGACGAATTTCTATTGCTTGAGCAGGAAGAGCTGAAACAGTTGCAGAGAGAAGATCTCACTAACTATGAAGAGAAATAGAAAATGTTCAAGGTTCAATGTATAATCCTTGGTATAATCCTTGCCCCTTGAACATTAAATCAGTTTTCTTATTATTTAAAGAACTTCTTAAGTTCCATTAGCGCATTAGCAAGGTCAGCATCAACTCCAGACCTTTCCACAATTTCTTTCCCAACTTTTTCTGCATCTATTAACTCATCCCTGTCTTTAAAGACTTCACTAAGAATATTGCAATCGTCTATTATTGAGAATAAGACGGTGAATGCTGCAGAAGGCTTGGCACTTTTAAAAACAATTGCTTTCAACTGATTTCTTATCTCTTGTTCAAAAGCATAATTTGCATTGTCCATTCGATCAGAAAGTGGGATCCACAATAGCTTAGTTTCTTCCTTCTTAAGAATTCCTCTTTGGACCAATAAATCGTTCAAATCTTCCTGGATATCCTTGAATTTCGAGGAAAGTGCTTCTATTTGATTAATCAACGAAGGCCCTGTTTTGAGCTTCTTTAAAACGTTATCAAGAATCCCGTTTCCAGTGCCGATTGTATCAATTACGGAAACATTGCCTCCATCCAGTTTCAATTTCTTCAGCAAATACAGCTCAAGTATACATGAGGCTATCACGCCTGGCACTACATTTTTCTCAGCAGCGGCCAGAATTCTACCTTCCTCATCATCCAGCGCGATCAAATAGAATCCCTCAGCAATGCTTAGTTTCATAGTTACTTTTTAGTTTGTGATTATAGTTGAATTTTCAACTAGCGAAGTTCATAAATTTTTCCTGAAAAGTGTATGCTTCAATTAACTTTTTAGAAGCTTCCCAATAGTGAGACCTTGCACCAATATTGAAAAAACAACGACACAATAAGTCGTGAAGAGAATAATATCCTTTACTTCTTCAGGAAAAGCCAAATCAGTCAATGAAAGTGCAAGTGCAACTGAAATACCACCACGCAATCCACCCCAAGTTAGAATTTCAATGGTCTTAGGTTCGAAAGTTCGAAACGGACGCATCGCAGTAATAGGAATACTTACCCCGATAAATCTAGCTGTAAGAACAACTACAATTCCTATCCCTCCTATTGCTAAGTTGCTTAGTGTAAACGAATCTACAATTACAAGCATTTCCAGACCTATCAGGATGAACAAAATCGCATTTAGTGCTTCATCCAGCAGATGCCAGAACTTAAACACGTATTCACCTGTGGCATTGGCTAAGTGTTCATCTCTACCTTGGTTTCCGATAAACAGTCCCATTACAACCATTCCAAGTGGCGCAGACACATGAAGCATCTCAGCAAGTCTACCTCCCACCATCACAAGGGATAGTGTAACCAACACTTCCAACTCTACATGGTCATTATCAATGAAATTCAAAAGTCTGAAACCCAAGTAGCCAAATAGTGCACCTAGTAGGAGTCCTCCAAATACTTCTTTACCAAAAAGCAAAGCCACACTCATTGCTGTAATTTCACCATCGCCGTGTCCACCTGCGTCATGAATACCCACCTGAGCTTTGGCAATACCTAAGATTGTCAAGAAAATAACAACCCCAACGCCATCATTGAAAAGAGATTCTCCAGCGATTTTGATCTCTAGCTTTTTGGATAGCCCAAATTGTTTTGTAAGTGCAAGTACGGCAATTGGATCTGTTGGCGAAATCAAAGCTCCAAAAAGCAAACAATATATCAAATCAATCTCAAAACCTAATATGGCCGGGAAGATGTAATAGACCAAAAATCCAACGATAAATGTACTCATTAGCGTACCTAGGGTTGCAAGAATGATCACAGGAACTCGTTCCTCTATCAACTTATTGAGATTGGTTGATAATGCTCCCGCAAAAAGGAGGAAGTTGAGCATGACATTCATCAAAACTTCCTCAAAATCAAATTCTGCAATTATATTCTCAGCACCTTCCGTTACAGCAGGGAAAAAGTATCCCAAGACAAGAATGGAAATCGACATCACCAAAGCGATAAACATCAATCCAATGGTAGAGGGAAGCTTCAGCACAGTAATGTTTATCAGTGTAAAAGCGGCCGCCATAAAAATGAGAAGAGTGATTAGTTCTAGTATGGTCATCGGTTTCTAGGTAGAAGTTTCTTTTGGTTTAGATTAGTGAAAGCAAAGTAAATAAATAAAGAATACGAAAAAAACATCACAATCTAGGCGGAAAAATAGCCCCAAAAAGCACACTACACTAGAATTTTTCATGATAATTCACAACCAACTTTGTTTTCGACACTTTCTGAATGTCCTAAAGTCGTCCATACCTACTCTAGGTATACTGCTGATTTCCTCGTGTTCTAGTATTAAGCAGATAGCAGTAGAGAAGGATATTAGTCAGCTCCTAAATAAATCAGAGACTTTCGCTTCTCAATTCACAGGATTTAGTCTATACGACATTGAGGAAGGAAAATTTATTGCAGAGTACAATGCAGATCTAAAGTTCACACCTGCATCAAATACAAAACTCCTTACCATGTACGCAGTGCTACGTACTTTTTCAGATTCTATCCCATCCATTCTATATCAAGCGCATGAGTCTAGTATCTATATCGAACCACTAGGAGACCCCTCCTTTCTGTACCATCCTTTCAAAAATCAACCCATTTATAATTTTCTAACTCAATATGATTCCATCTTAATCACTTTACCAAAGGAAGAAATACTCCCTTTTGGATCAGGTTGGGCCTGGGACGACTACAGCTACGAATTCCAACCAGAGAGAAGCTGGTGGCCGATCTACGGAAATGCACTGACCATACTTAGAGATACTGATTCCACTGTGTCAGGATCTCCATCATTCTTCAATGACTACATAGACTTATTTGACTCAGAAAGTAGAGCTACTCCAAAAAGGGATCTGTCTTACAATAGATTTACCGTAAATGGAAATATGGACTCTTCTAGACTTGAAAGCACTGTTCCTTTTAAGTACTCCGATGAACTGCTGACTACACTTCTAGGAGACACATTGAATAGACCTGTGGTGCTTTCAAAGCAAGAAATGGTTTACAGTGACACTGCTTTCTCAATGAGTACGGATCATGTTCTAGCTTACATGATGAAGCCCAGCGATAACTTCTTAGCTGAGCAGCTACTTATTCTTAGCGCCCGAAAGAACAAATTCTATAACTCAAGACAATTCATTGAAACGTTCAAAAAGCGAGAGCTTAGAGATTTATCTGACATTGTTTGGGTGGATGGCTCTGGTCTTTCTAGATACAATCTAATCTCACCAAGGGATTATGTGGTACTACTGAGAAAATGCCACGATGAATTTGGCTGGGAAAGAATGACTGCTATTCTTCCAAAGGGTGGTGAAGGAACCTTAAAGAATCTTTACCTTCCGAATGAAGAACATGAGGAGAAACCTTTCATTTTCGCTAAGACGGGTACCTTAAGTAATAACCACAATCTGAGTGGCTACTTAATTTCAAAATCAGGAAAAAGACTCATATTTTCCATGATGAATAATCATTATACAAAACCAACAGCGGCAATCAAAAAAGCAATGGAACAGTTCTTAATTGATATTAGAGAGGCTTATTAGTTATACTCACTTAATAATCCTCCTGTTAGTCTTAAAAGAGTGATTTTTGAATCAATCATATCATAAATTGATTGCAACTCCTGAATGG
Organism: Ekhidna sp.; assembly: GCA_013214445.1. Taxonomy (GTDB): domain Bacteria; phylum Bacteroidota; class Bacteroidia; order Cytophagales; family Cyclobacteriaceae; genus Ekhidna. The sequence continues at coordinate 6,104 of JABSPG010000086.1, forward strand.
AAGCGACCAGATAGGTGTTTTGAATGGTTCGGTAATCAAATGAATTAATCGTACCATTGGAAAACTTATCTGTGTTAATTTCTAGGTTTTGTTGAGCTGACTCTCTTCTCCTCTGATTTATCTCAAGCAGTTGCTTTCGAGTGTTATATTGATCATAAGCTTGCTTTAGATCTCTTCTAAGCGAAACCTTTAATCGTTCTACCCGCATTTCGCCAATATTTTCCTGTAAGGATGCGCGTTGAATGGCCCTATTGATTCTACCTCCATTAAAAAGAGTAAATGAAATGGTGAAGTTACCACCCCAGTTAACATTCTCATTCGTTCCAGAATCTGCTCCAATATTTTGTCTAATCTCTGCTGGCCAATCGCTTATGTCAACTAAACCTTTGGTGTATGTATAATTAGCTCCAAACGACAAGGATGGATACCTATCGCTCTTACTTAGAAGGTAATCAGAGTGCAAAACCGACTGAGTGAGATAAAGCGTTTTCAAATCGGCATTATCTCTCTCCATCCTATTTATTAGGTCCTGAAACTCAAGATCAATCAACTCAAAATCCAATGAATCACTCAACGTGTAATCTGGAGCAGGCTCTTCCATACCTAACACAAAATTTAGATTAGATAGTGCATTCTGATATGCAAGTTGCTGATTAATCAAACTGGTAGAGTCAGCTAAATAATTACCCTCTTCTAGCAAAAGGTCAGCGGTGATAGCACTTCCAAGCTCTTTCTTGATCTGTATTTGATCATACTTATCTCTACTTAAATCCAGTTGATCTTGAAATTGGTCCAACCTCTCCTTTTCCAGGACAGCAAGGTAGTAGCCGAGAATAATTGACTGTAAGGTGTTTTGTATAACGATATCGGCATTACCTTCGGACTCAGCTTGAAGTTGCTCCAACCGTCTTTTGGAAATTCTAACATCATACACCTGCAACAGATCCCAGTTGAGATTCAATGAAGGCTGAGATTGTGTTGTATTTGTTGTTGCCAAAAAAGCAAAGGGATTCACTAACTGCCTGTTATCAGAACTGTTGTAGCTTCCAACTAAAGATGCACTCAATGAAGGGAAAAGATTGGTTTCTCCCCAAGTATTATTTAATCTGGCAACCTCAACATTATTCTCTTCTATTATGATGTCATAGTTATTTTCTAAACCTACACGAATTGCCTCGGCAAGTGACAGTGATTCCTGAGCCTTACTGTGGAAAAGGCACAGCATGCCTAGTAAAATAAGTAGTTTCTTCATGATTAGTGTAGTAAAGTAATTATGCAGACTCTTTGTATTCTTCCATTCTGCGCTCATCGATAAGCACTCTTTCAACATCCTCCCTACTAGGCTTTTCTCCAGTCCATAGCCATTTGGCTGCTCTTCTAATATCGTTAAATAGTACGATGAATACAGGGAAGTATAGAAGAATAATAAACGTTCCAATCAGAACTCCATAAGCTACCGATATGGCCATCGGAATTAGGAACTGTGCCTGAAAACTGGTCTCCTTAATTAGAGGGTAAAGTCCTAAAACCGTCGTTAAAGAAGTAAGCATGATGGGTCTAAACCTTGCCAAACCAGCATTGTAAGCCGCTTGATACACAGACATGCCCTCATCTTTTACCAATGAATTAAACTTTGAAAGAAAGACCACCGCGTCATTGATAATCACACCGGAAAGCGCCACCATGCCCCAGACGCTCAATAAAGACACAGGCAGTTCTTTCCCAGGTGAAATCCAATCCTCGATACCATGACCAAGTATCGCTCCAAACCATCCTAGAGGAATCATCATAATGATCAAAACTGCTTGGTAGTAAGATCTGAAAGTGATCATGAGAATAAAGAATATTAGTAAAAAGGCTCCACCAAAATACAGCGCGATTTCTTTGCCAGCCCGCTCACTTTCCTGAGACTGACCTCCATAATCAACCACAACCGAAGGATACTTGGTTTTAAGTTCGGGAACAATATCTTCCTGGATCTTTGTCAGAATTGGAGGTACTTCACCAAACGGATCGATCATCTCGGCCTCAACGGTAATTGCTCGAGAGGTATTATAGTGCTTTATTCCAGAAACCCCACGTTCAATTCGATAATCTGCCAGTTGGGTCAGAGGAAATTCTTCCCCACCTTGCGTCTTTATCTTGATATCTTCTAATTGATTTATGCTTGTTCTTCCAGACTCTGGATAACGCACCCAGACTCTAAGTTCATCATTGCCCTTCATAAACCGCTGCACCTCTTCACCAAAAAAGCCTTGACGCATCTGTTTGGTTATATCATTATGATTAAGGCCCAAAAAGTATGCTTCGGGTCTCAAATCAAACAGCATTTCTCTTCTGCCCACAGGAACATTATCTTCTATTTCTTTCAACTCGGCGATACCTGCTAGCTCATTTTTAAGAAACTGCTTGGCCTCCCCTAACTCACTGTAGTTCTTACCCATTAATCGCATTGAAACGGGCTTTCCAAATCGATTTCCACCCCCAATTGCAAATTTTTCAGCATCTCTCACCGGCCCTATTTCTTCCGTGATCCTGTTTATTAGATCGAACTGATTGAGACCATAATCATCAAGTTCTCGGTAAAAAATATTGATAGAGCCTGCATGTGAGCCTGCTTCCCATTGAGATGAACCAACACTCGTAAAGGTATTATTAATGATATCCTCATCAGTATTCAATTCTCCTTTGAGATCACTGTTCACTTTCCAAATTGCATTTTCAAAGGTCTCAAGATAGCGCTCGACTTTTTCCTCTCTTTCTCCTGGCTTAAAAGCTATGTTTACATTGAAGCTATTAAATGGAATCTGAGGAAAGAATGTGGCTTTGATCTGACCACCTGCAAGAAGACCGACGATAATAATCAAAAATCCTCCAAGCAGAGACAAGGATACCCATCTATTTTGCATAGTAAATCTGAGTCCCCTTCCATAGAAGTTATCTCTCATGAAATCTATAACTCCATTGAGCGTTTTCCTAACCCGGTAGCTTCTAGTATCTTCTTTTTTGACCTTCAAGACTCGTTTGCTGGCAAGATGGGCTGGCAAGACAAAAAATGCCTCCAGTAAAGAAAAACCAAGGCTGAAACAGACCACAAAGGCCATATCTCTCAAGAACTCAAAACCACCTGTCAACAAAAGTAGAGGCGTAAAAGCGACAATAGTGGTCGTTACAGAGGTAAATACTGCTGGCAAAACCTCAATCGTGCCATTCACTGCAGCTTTGATTGGATTCCCATGTTTTTCAAAATGAGAATAGATGTTTTCCGCTATTACAATTCCATCGTCAACTAAAATTCCGATAACGAGGATCATACCGAACAAAGAGATCATGTTTATGGTCAACCCAACGAAAGTGCCTAGAATAAACATGCCCAGAAAAGATGAAGGAATACCCCATGCCACCCAAAATGAGAGGCGCAAACTTAAAAACAGCCCCAAAGAGACTAAGACAAGCAATAACCCCACTACACCATTGCTAGTGAGTAAATCAAGCCGCTGATTTAGCATAGACATGAAATCCCATGTCATGTGTAACTCCACAGATTGATTTTTTGCGTTAAAATCTTCCACGTACGCATTCACAACTTTAGATATCCCCTCTAGATCTTCACTTTCAAGCTTCCTTACCTCGATAAATACTGCTTGTTTACCACTCAAAAGCGCCTTCGAAGGCACATCAGCAAATTGTTCTCTGATCACTGCAATCTCTTTCAATAGTACCTCGCTTCCATCAGGATTGCTTCTCACCACAATATTTGCGATATCAGAAGCGTCGGTCTCTTTAGCTTTGGATCTGATTAGTATTTCTTCCTTTGGGGATTTAATAGAACCCGCTGAAATATCTCTATTATTTTGCCTTACGGCATTAGCAACCTGGTCAAAAGTTAAGTTGTACCTCAATAGGTCTTCTTCAGCAACTTCTATGGACACTTCCAATGCTGGAAAGCCGCTGACATTTACCTGAGAAATTGGCTCTTTAGCCAACAAGTCATCCTCAATCTCTTCAGCAAAACGCTTCAACGTTTTGAGATCCACATCTCCGGTAAGCCCGAGCCACTGAGCTGTAGAGCGTTGTTTTTGTTTAAAAACAATTGGTTTTTCAGCTCCGGCAGGAAACGAGTTTATACCATCTACCGCATTCTTAACTTCTGTGTAGATATCATCAATATCGAAATTATCGAATGTCACTGTAGTGATGCTAGCTGAATTTTCAGAAGAAGTAGAAATAATCTCATCAATGCCAGCAACTGAATTGATTGCTTCTTCAATTTTCAAAGTCACTCCCTCCTCCATCTCTTCGGGTGAAGCACCTGGATAGGCTACTGTAATGTTGATATTTTTATCACTCCTTGTGGGAAAGAACGATTTCTTGGTATTTGTAATAGATACAACCCCACCTATTAAAGTAAGTGCAATCAAAATATTCGCAAGTATTGGATACTTAACGAAGTACTCTACTAAGTTTTTGACGAATCCCATAGTTCTAGTTAGTCTAATTTAGCTGCTGCCTGTGACTGTCCAATACCTCCTTGCTCTTCGGAACCTAGCTCCAGATCAATGTCTTTCCTCTCTCGCTTCTCTACGATCATGTTTTCATATGCTCCAATGAGCGGCTCAACCACCAAATCCTCTCCTTTTTTGAGTCCATTGACAATGGCTTCTTCGTCAGCCAATCGAATCACATTGACTTTTCTGGATTTGAGTAGCGTATCCTCCACCACGAAAACCTCATTACCATTATATATTGCTCCCCTAGGCATGATCATTCCATCAGTGATGGTTCTGGCAGGAATAGCTGCTTGAAAAAACTGACCATCATAGATCTTCTTTCCATCAGCTTTAATAGCAATAAAGACGTCTACCGATTGCGTGTTCTGATTCACGAAATCACTAATACGAGTGACCGAACCTTCCCAAGACTGATTCATTTCGTCAGAGTAAATCTTGACTGTAGAACGAGCTTGAATCCATGGTATATCTTTTGTCGATACGGCTACTTTTAATTCATGAACGCCCGCTTTCATAATTTTACCAATGCTATTTCCTGGATTGATAAATGCCCCCGACTGAATATTCACAGTCATGAAACTACCAGAAAACGGAGCATAATATCGATGTTTTGCTAGGCGTGCT
>JABSPG010000858.1 GCA_013214445.1 Ekhidna sp.
GTGCACAGCGCTGTCCAGTTTTTGATAGTCCAGTTTTTGAAATCCTTTGATCGATTTTCGTGAGACAATGGTTTGTCTATTAAGCCGAAAGAATTGATTCGGATTTAGCTCACTTGAGATGCCATCGAGTGTATAGTTGATGGTGAATTTTTCTTGCGCCGTATTTTGCAGCCAGACCAGTCCTTGCTTGCTGTAGATCAGCAAGATGGTATCTATATCGATTAGATGTGTGCTTTTTCCTTTCTGCACTTTGATTTGCTTGGGCTCAAGTTCGGAATGGCTTCCTGCCTCAATGGATTTGTGGTAGTATCGCTGATAGAAGTAAAAACTGCCGACAATCAACACGACCAAAGTGATGGGTAGGTCAAATTCAAAAAAAGTGGTCTCATCGTATAAGGAAGTAACCCCATAATACAGTTTGTAAAAAGCAATGTCGGTCAGAATCACATAAGCAAAGACAAGTAGGGTGGTAGTTGATAGGAGTGAGATCCACTTACTCAAGCGATCGATCACCCAACGCTGAAATGCCAAGATGAGTAGCCAATTGTATAGGTAGTAGGCTGTGAGAAGAGTAAGCCAGGTATGGAGGATATTGACGATTTTGTCTGTGTCCCATTCAGAAAAGAAAATGATCTTGAAATCAACTAAGAAGTAGATGATGACTGAGATCAATAGCGTAATACAAGCTTCGGAAAGTACTTTTCGAGTCAAGGATCAAATTTTGGTTTACTGCTTAGGACACGTTGCAACAACATCCTGATTTTGACTCTTAAAGGTAGCTGATATTGTTAGTTTGGGTTCTCGATCTAGACAATCTACTTGCTGGTAATCGCCAATGATGATTCCAATTTTTGCCGAATTAATACTCATCAAATCTCCCGTAAAAGCCAGGTTATCGATGAATATGGACATGGTAAACCCAATTCCTGCGATAGCGGCTATACCAACGATCTGTTTGAACTGAATTCCGCTGGGTAGTTCGGTGATGTTGAATCGATTGCCGAGATAGGAGAAAAGAGAAACGCCAATGAACTTCCCAACAAAAAGGCTGACGGCAATATTAGTCATGAGTGCAGTGTTAAAGTCGCTACCAAAATCTATCGTTACCCCTGCATTTGAAAAGGCGAATACGGGCAAAATGAAATAGGCAACCAAACTGTGCAGCTTGTGCTCCAGGTGTTGAAGAGGTGAGCGAACTTCGAATGTGAGGTCATCCAGATTGTCTACATACTTCATCTCACTTTTGGTGAGCAGGTGATTTTCCTTATCATCTGAAGCATTGGAAAGCTTTTGTGAGATGGCACCTAAATCCGAGGCATATCTTTTTATATTGATACGTCTTTTTAACGGGATGGTGAAAGCTAACAAGACTCCCGCGATGGTTGGGTGAACTCCGGACTTGAGGAAGAGAAACCAAATGATGATGGCCAGTACAATACCAACACCAAACATGTACTTTCGGAAATAATACAGCAATCCAAGAACGCCGATCAGGATGATACCATAGAGAATATAGTCCCAGCCAATGCTAGAACTGTAAAATATCGCGATCACCAGCACTGCCGCTATGTCATCGATGATGGCAAATGCCGTGAGGAATATCTTCAGACTCAAAGGGACACGCTTGCCCAAGGTGCTGAGTATGGCCAGAGCAAAAGCGATATCGGTGGCCATGGGAATCCCCCAACCTTTCAAAATTTCAGTCAAGGATTCTCAGAAAAAGTATCCAAAACAATGGGGGACACGTGT
>JABSPG010000859.1 GCA_013214445.1 Ekhidna sp.
AAAACAAGTCAATCATGGGGAAGGAGGGAGGAACAACAACTCAGTGGACGGCTATTCGGCTACAAAATTCAAGTGTTTAAGTCAGCTGAAAATGTTTCAGCACAAAAAAGAATCTGAGTTCAACCAACAACGACACTTTTTTGTTGCATCCCGCACACGGCGTACAGCAATTTGAATCCCGATTCATCAGGATAATGGATGCAAAGATTGCCCTTTTGTATTTTGCCATTGTGAAATTATGAGCTCAAGCGGATCAGCAAATTATCACTGAAATTGACCGACGACATCGATTCTCACCCCACTCACTCTGCGGGCGCCGGCTACGGCGGTACTGCTGCTGTCACCACATTCTTGTTGCATCCCTTACATTAATTTGAAGATGTGCATGGAGCGACAAACATTTTCAAAGCAGTGGAATCAGAGCGAAAACCCCGTTGAATAGACAGAATAGTATTTAAACACGCACTCTCGACGATGATAGGAGTGTTTACTGTATAAAAACGAGAGATTCCGGCAATCAATAGCACTGTATAATCGACATTGGCCATGGAAATTGCACGTTCACCAAACCGTTGTTTTCCATGACGTTACCTGAAAATTTTTCGGGCTTCCAGTGTCTCTAGTTGCTTTGACTGAACTCAGCATAATTACCTTTTAACACAACTGACACTGTTCATCATGTTGTCGTTCTTGTTTCTCATCGCATTTGCTGATTTTGCTGGAGGGGCGTGGCCTTCTTCAATCGAAGTGCATGAGCAGTTCTTTTACGTCATGAGCCCCGCAAAGAGCGAGGGTCCCATCACATGCATATCCACTACAGATTACGATCCCGTCACTCAAAAACATTATTACGTGTTTACGGATGACGAGACCAGGACGCATTATAAAATTGATAAATCGGCGTGGGAGTATGAGGCCGAGGACCCATTGCAACCAACCAATGATATGCGATTCTTCAAAGTCGACTATATGTTAAAGACAGAAGGTGAAAAGGACTGGAATGAACCAAGGCATTCGATCAGTATACGGCCTCTAGGCAGCGATTCAGACAAAGAAGCAACAGATACTGCCGAGATTCGGGAGTCGTTGTTGTTACAGGTTTGCCTGATGTCTGTTTCTCTGTGAAGCTTCAAAATCACGAAATCTCCTCGCCTCAAACTCAAATACCTATGGACTTAATCTCCGAGATCCTTGCACCTAAAAATGAGGTTACGGATTGGATTTCAATTGATTCTCTACATTCTATACGTTTTGATGCACATTCTCATCGAGACCATCTACTTCATCGCAGCATTCTTGGTTTCTTCATATGTGATCACTGTGACTAGAGAGAAAAGACTCCAAAACTACAGCCACTGGAGATAACCGGGCAACAGAAGGACATGTCAGGTCAGGGAACATTGTCAGATTCACGGTCAAAAGAACCTCCACCTAGATCAAGTGTACCTGGTTCAAGAACTAGGTATACGACCGATCGAAGATTGGATGAGCAGGCTGCCGTTGGTTACAGCGGGGGAGGTCCAGTACCGCATGCGTTGTCAGAAACAGAAACAGGAAGAACTGCAAAAAGAAAGTGGAAAAGTTCATCAACAACAGCTGGACCGACGGAGATGAGCTGGAAGAATTGGGCCAAAGACTGGTGCACCTGTATTGTGACGGTCCTCATTGTGATTATATCTTGGAAGGTCTTCGTATTGGATTGGTGTCTCCGAAAAGCAAAAACTGCAAGAACCAAGAAAC
>JABSPG010000860.1 GCA_013214445.1 Ekhidna sp.
TCCACACTTAAAAAAACAGCTTGTTTCTCTTGGAGCGCCTGCTGATAAGGTCTACATTAATCCACTATTAGTTCCATTGCAGAGGGATGGGATAATAAAAGCAAAGCATCATAAGCTACGATTCTTGATGATTGGTCGTTTTGTGGAGAAAAAAGGATTTGAATTGGCATTAACTGCGCTTGGTCAAATACAGAGCCAAATACCCGATTTTATGGTATCAATAATTGGTTATGGAGAATTGGAAGAGGTTTACAAAAGAATAGTTAGTCAAAACCATTTAGAGAACAAGGTGTCATTTTTAGGAAAGAAGTCACATGATGAAGTAAAAGAGGCTTTATACTCCCATGACCTCTTCTTACATCCGAGTGTTACTGCTAAAAATGGTGACTCAGAAGGGGGAGCCCCAACGATCATCATTGAGGCAGAGGCCGCAGGACTTCCGGTGATTGCGTCTGATCATGCAGATATCCCTTTTGTGATGGGTTATCATGACTTTTTAGCCAAACAAGGGGATCTTGAGAGTCTTAAAGCTGCAATACTACAGGCAGTAAATTGTTCAAACCTGCCAAAATTGATCAAGAAAGGGAAAAAACATGTAGCCCTACAACATGATTTCGATCAATCGACCCAATATGAATCCAATATAAAGCAGATAATTGATAATTTCGAGCCAAAATCTTAGGTCTTGAATATTCCTTTTAACAAGCCGCTCGTTCTTGGAACGGAGCAGATTTATGTGAATGAGTTAATTTCCTCAAGTGATAAGTTTTCTGGAGATGGACGCTTTACAAAAGCCTGTCATCAGAAAATTGAAGAATTAACGGGTGCTTCTAAGGTATTGCTCACAACTTCCTGTACCCACGCACTCGAAATGGCAGCTATGTTGATAGATGTTCAGCCAGGCGATGAGGTAATCATGTCCTCGTTTACCTTTGTGTCAAGTGCCAATCCTTTTGTTTTGAGGGGAGCAACAATTGTATTTGTTGATATTGATCCCGCTACGATGAATATCGATGCGGATTTAATCGAAGATGCAATAACCCCTAGCACAAAAGCGATTGTGCCCATGCACTACGGAAGTGTTGCTTGCGACATGAAAAAGATCAATGAATTAGCAGATAAATATGGTCTTTGGATTATCGAGGATGCAGCTCAATGCATAGACTCATATTATGATCAAAAGCACTTAGGTACACTGGGCCATTTAGGGACAATTAGCTTTCATGACACCAAAAACATTCATTGTGGAGAGGGGGGGTGTCTATTGCTAAATGATGAGCGGCTAATGGAACGCTCAGAAATTATCAGGGAGAAAGGTACCAATCGATCCAAATTTTTACGCGGTGAAGTTGATAAATATTCTTGGGTGGAAGCTGGCTCTAGTTATCTTCCTAGCGAGCTTAATGCGGCATTCTTGCTCGCTCAACTTGAAGCTTTGTCTCAAATTACTCAAAAGAGGAAACAATTCTGGCAAGAGTATTACTTGGCTTTTTCTCAAATTGGAGTTGAGATGCAGGACGTTCCCGCATACGCTAAAACAAACGGTCATTTGTTTTACATCAAATGCAGTGATATTGATCATCGGCAGAATATCATTGATCAGCTCCAGAAAGATAGTATTGGTTCAGCTTTTCACTATATCCCCTTACATAGTTCTAATGCTGGATTGAGTTTTGGGAGATTTCATGGTGAAGATCGTCTAACAACTAAAGAAAGTAGAAGACTACTAAGGTTGCCCA
>JABSPG010000861.1 GCA_013214445.1 Ekhidna sp.
AGTTCGCCTAATCCTCCTTTTGGTGGGTATGGTCCCAGTTTTACCAACCCTCGCACGGGACAGATTCTGGGTGCCGACATCATGTTAGAATTTGTACATTTTGCCAATCGAGTGAAATACGATAAGCTATTCAATTTAGCAATGAGCGATCACTCGCATCACGAATCATCCTTTGGAAAAGGGAATCATAAATATTGTGACTATGGCGAGTTTAAGCAGCAAGACATGCTTTTCGGAATGATCGTCGCAGGACAGAAAGCCGATGCGGATATCGATATGGAAGGGATCAAACGAGAAGCCATGATTGAGCTTATTCTACATGAAGTGGGTCATACCTTAGGTCTAAACCACAACATGAAGGCAAGTCAGCTGCACAGCCCTGAAGAGTTGGTGAACAAAACCGATGGTGTGCTCACCGGCTCGGTGATGGATTATGTTTCTACGAACATCACCAAGGACAGAACCAAGCAAGGAAATTATTATTCCACTTCAGTGGGACCTTACGATGTATGGGCAATTCAGTTTGGGTATACACCTTTTACTAATGACAGTGAAAGAGAAACGCTTCTCGCAAGGTCTACGGAACCGGAACTAACCTTTGGTAATGACGCTGATGATATGCGTTCCGCTGGAAAAGCGATAGACCCCAGAGTAAATACCGGTGATCTTTCCAATGATGCTATAAAGTACAGTATCGATCGTTTTGAGACCGTCCGAAACCTGATGACAGACGTGAAAGATCAAACACTGGAAGAGGGTGATACATACCAAGAGCTACGTCAAAACTTCTACATCTTGGCAGGCCAATACCGAGGGGCTTCAAAAGTCATCTCCAGATATATCGGTGGTGTTTATGTAGATCGTGCAGTGGTAGGACAAAATGGTGGCGGCATGCCGTTCACTCCCGTTGCTTATGCGGATCAGAAACGAGCGATGAATGCACTGTCGAAGTACGTCTTTGCTCCAGATGCATGGAAGGCTCCTTCAGATCTTTACAATCATCTGGCCATGCAACGAAGGGGCTTTAGTTTCTTCTCTGCACCTGAAGATCCTAAAATTCACAGCTTGGTGATGGGTATTCAAATGCAAGCGCTGGATCATCTTCTGCACTACAACACCATGCAGCGACTGGTTGATTCAGAGCTCTATGGAAATACCTATGACCTTGGTGAGATGATGACTGCATTGAACAATGCCATCATGAAAGCAGATATTGGAGGGAATGTGAATACCATGCGTCAAAACCTTCAAATTGAATATGCAAACAAATTGGCCGGTATTGTAGGAAACGACAAAGACTATAGCCATCCTGCCAGGTCTATTGCACTTTATAACTTGAAGCAGGTAAAAAGAATGGCAGCTAACAATGCAGGTAATACCATTTCAAAAGCGCACAAAGAGCACCTAAGAGTCATCGCAGATTCAGTACTCGACGACTGATATCAGCGCCCTATGAATAAGCTAAGCCCGCCACACTGGTGGGCTTTTTTGATTGATTCTTTATAGAACAATAAGTCAAAGCCCCAAGAAGTGCTGAGTCATTGGACATGCTCTGATAAAACACAAGGGGTTTTGTTAGCAACGAACTGAGAGGGAAACCATAAATTAGTGAAATATATCAACCACTTCTATCAGAAAAGATCACTCATGAAACTCCGTAGTTTACTCATTGCAATTGTCGCTCTTCTTCAAGCTACCGATGTTCTACATGCTCAATCGCAAAAAAACGTC
>JABSPG010000862.1 GCA_013214445.1 Ekhidna sp.
ACCTAAATAGATTCGATTTCTGATCAGCAGGTAAACATGTTTTACCTACTGTTATAACATCAATTGAGCCTTCTCGTTCAATTTCTAATGGAACGAATCAAACACTTCTTTTGGCTGTGTGCGGGGGCTAATCGATCAATTTTGAGAAACTGCACCTCAGAAGGAAGCAAATACGCTGGTATAGGAGCTACTATATTCTTCACTGGCATATTTGCCACAATCGCCGCTGGCTATGCATTATTCACTGTCTTTGACAATTACCTAATAGCGGCGGCAGCTGGATTTTTATGGGGACTTATGATTTTCAACCTTGACAGATTTATCGTTTCGAGTATAAGAAAGAACGGAAACACAAAGCAAGAATGGATTAGCGCAATTCCCCGATTGCTTATGGCTATACTTATCTCCATTGTAATTGCTAAGCCGCTAGAGTTGAAAATCTTTGAAAAAGAAGTGGAAGCAGAAGTCGCCCTGATGATCCAAGAGGATCTTGGCAACAAAGAAAATGCTGTGAAACAAAGATTTGTAGATACCCGAAACAGACTACAGACAGAGATAGCTACATTGAAAAATGAAATTTTTGATAAAACTGCAAAAAGAGATGCACTGAGGAAAATTGCGCAGATGGAAGCTGACGGAACTGGAGGGTCAAAAAAACGAAATGCAGGTCCGATCTATCGCATCAAAAAAGCTGATGCCGATCAAATTGAAGTAGAGCTACAAGAACTGATGTCCAGAAACAACATTCAAATAGCTGAAAAAGAACTTCGTCTGAAAGCATTGAATACCAAGCAATCACAAGCCGTCGATGAAATACGCAAAAGTGAACTGACTGGTCTTGCGTCAAGAATAGAAGCTTTGGATCGATTGACAGGCAAGAGTGAAGGAATCTGGATTGCACATTGGTTTATCATGCTCCTATTTCTAGCGGTAGAAACAGCTCCTGTACTTGTAAAACTTATCTCTCAAAGGGGTCCTTACGATTACGTACTAAAAAGAGAAGAATATGGGTTTGAGGCAGCATACTATGAAGATCTGGCTAAAATGAATTCAATCATCAAAAAAAGATCCTCCAAACTGACCGATGAGGAAATCAGCTATGTCCAGAATAGACTACAACTGAGCCTCGAAAAAACGTAACTCAATCGATCACTCAAGGTGTAGATGATGAACATGTACATCAATAATGTCAATACGATAGGTGATACTGTTGATGTATTTAACAAGTTCTTTCTCGAAAGCACGAATATCTTTTTCGAACTTCTTCACAGTCTGCTGATCAAACGAATCGTTAATCACTTTGAGCATATCACATTCTTTCTGGATAAATGCCTTGAAATTTATTGTCGAGTATTCCGTCTCCAACTTTTCAATATCAGCTAGGGTAGCAGCCGCCTCTTTATCCTCATTGATATCAAATTTTTCCTGGACTATAAAATACAAGGTGGTGTCCCAGTGATGGATTTCATCCAAGAGCTCAATTGTCTCACTCTTAAACGATGGAGTCAAACAAAATTCCTGAATTAGCTGATAGTTCTTTAATCTAATGGCGGTCTCATCCCATTTGACTGTAAGGTTGTCGATAACCTTAACAATACTTTTGTTCTGAGCGTTAACATGAAAGCCCAAGATAACCAAGCTACTTAACAGTATTTTTTTCATAACAGGAGCATTAAGTGATTCAAGATAAGATAAGAAATCATATCTCATGTTGTAGATGGTCAACTCTAC
>JABSPG010000863.1 GCA_013214445.1 Ekhidna sp.
CTTCCCCTGTAACAAGATCGGATACTCTTCTTTCAACCGCTTCCCTTGATCTGCCTTCTGATTTGATGAACTTATCTTTGAAGTAGTTGCTGTACTTTTGCGCTTCTTGCAAAATATCTTTATCAAGAGTAACCAATTTGTACAAATCATTGATAGTAGAGCCTTCTCTTTGTACAAGAAAGTATATGCACTGCTTGAGTACTGCGGTTATGGCTCCTGACATTTTATTATCAGCTCCGTCTGTAACTAAATCTGCAATAGCAGCAACGATTTGATCAACTGTTCTATTCTGAGTTAGTGGAGAGTTATCTTTTATATCCAGTACATTGTAGGTAAAGCAGAATCCTTCATCATAGAAAGAGGCATCAAAGTATGCTATACGGTCTCTTGGAATGGTGGAAGAAAATAGGTCATGCGATACGTCTCCATGAGGGTCGATAATTACGAAGGAAAACTGAGGGTATTTTTCAATCAATCGGTATAGCCATGCTTTCATCAGGAATGTCTTCCCCGATCCCGGAGGGGCGATAATGGAAGAATTCATAAACATGTCTTTCTGTGCTATACAGGCAGGAAATTTTTTCAAAAAAAAATCCAGAACTTCACTCCCATTACAAGCCTTCAAAGCTTTAATGTAATCGTCTTCCGCATACTCATGGTCTATGATAAAACGTTCTTTTTGAGTTAGTGTACTTATTCCGAGTTGTTGGTAAGCAGGGTAGTGGATGAATTCTTCCGATTCTATATTCTGATTAAAAAGGTCTTTGTATTCTGCTAAAGTGAATCCTCTATACTCCAAAAATTTTTCTGATCTGTATGTTGGCTTACCGTTATTGATAGTATCTATCTCTATTAGCTTATCAATTCTTTCACACCATTTGTACATTAGCTGTATGGCTTGATCAGTAGCATAGCCTACAGTATATCCTAATAAGATTGAATCTTCTTCCTCTTCTTTTAGTGGTTCATATTTTAATATTGCTCCAAAGTCTAGCATCTAATTCCTTTTAATTGTATCTTAGTAGCACTTAAAAAGTTTTTGTTATGGAAAAACAAGGTTGTGTCCTCTGAATTCTAAATGCTTCTGAGTGAATGACATTTAGGGTGACAGAATTTTCCCATCTTTTTTTTCATAATTAATTTTTTGAGTCATGTCAACACACAGCTCGTCAGAGAACTCTGGCTGTGCGCAAGCTTTAGTTGGGATCTTTGCCCTAGTTATGCTAATTGCGATAGCCGAAGCCCTCATCGCTTTCCTTATCCAACTACTTTACATTCTATTTACGGTCGCCATTGTCGCAGGCATTGGTTATTTACTCTACAAGGTAGAGTCACAGAACCAAAGTGTTTCACGCCTTTTCTCGAACCTCTTCTCAAGTGCCAATTACTCCATTGAGCAGAGGCAGACATTCCATCACAACGAACAACAGCCAAAGTTACTAACAGAAGGCAAAGAAGACAAGTTACTTGAGACCTTATCTTCTCTTGACGCTACTCTTAAGCGGTTTAATGATCGTATGGACACACAAGACAAAAGAATCGAACGGATTGAAGAAGCGATCATTGAATTGAAAGAGAGTCAGAAAGCATCAGCTAACGCGCAGCTTGATGTATTGTTAAACGAAAAAAAACAATAACATGCCTATACCAAAATCAGGAGGACAAAGAATGGATATGACAAGTGGTCAACAACATCAACCTAAAAGAGTAGTCACAGATCGCAAACCGATG
>JABSPG010000864.1 GCA_013214445.1 Ekhidna sp.
AGGAAGTTGGAAATCAAGTAGGACATCTGTAGTTATCTTCCTGTAAACATCGACGGATCCATAGATTCGATTTTTAAGCAGTCCATAATCCAATCCTATGTTCGCTTGTGCAGTTGTTTCCCATCTCAGGTCGGGGTTATCTGGTCGTAGTGCCGCTAGTCCTTGAATTGGTTGGCCTCCGATTACGGTTTGTCGAGTGACATTGTAGAGTGATTGCGATCTCTTATTTCCAATCTCTTGATTTCCAATTTGACCATAGCTGGCTCGCAGTTTTAGTTCTTCTACAAAAGTCGAATTGAAGAATTCCTCCTTATGAATTTTCCACGCGATTGCTCCTGAGGGGAAATAACCCCACTTATTACTTGAACCAAACTTTGTAGACCCATCGGCACGAAAACTAAATGTTAACAAGTACTTGTCATTAATAGAGTAGTTTACTCGTCCTAAGTAGGAGAGTAGTCGTGAGCGTTCTTTAAAAGGTACCTGTCCCAGGGTATCCGCATTTTGAATTTCTGTGAAGTCTGTAGTTTGATCTGCAAAATTCACGAAGAGAGTAGTTATTCCCTCACTGTCAAACTGTTGGAAAGTAGATCCTCCAAGTATCGTCAATTGACTATTATTTGGTAATTCTTTTCGATATGTCAACGTGAATTCGCCTAGCGAACTCCAGCTGTCTGTTTCACCCACCTCACCTTCACCGTTGGCTTGCTCACCTCTAATCACGGATAATGGGATGAGGGCCTCTCGTTCCGATGAAGATTGGTCCCTACCTAAGTTTATTTTAGCAGAGAGTCCAGTAGCTAACTCATATTCAAGAAAGGCAGTTGCGAGTAACCGGTTAGTTGCTATACGATCATCCACATCAAGAAGCGAGACAGGATTAGGAACTAATGGCCTAGTCGGATGAACACTGAAGTTTCCATCCTCATCACGCACAGGAAGGAGGGGAGACCAATTACGGGTATTATCAAACAAACCCCCAAACTCGGGTGCATTTGAATTAGCACCAAATGGAATCTGCCGGTCATTGGTTCTTGAAATGGATAAGCTAATACCAGACTTGATCCTTTTGTCACTGTAGTCAAGATTAGCTCTTCCGCTCACTCTTTCTAGTTCTGAGACGTCTACTATGCCTTTGTGTTTAAAATAATTGGCAGAAACGTAGTATTTAAAGTTTTGAAATCCACCACTTCCGCCAAGCTGCTGTTGATGTACTGTGCCAATTCGAGAGACTTGATCGATCCAATTCGTACCATCGCCAGCATTGTTTACCTGGGCAGCTGAGTAGAGTGGGTCCTGATCAGGATTTTTGAGTAAAAACACTTCATTTGATGTTCTTGCAAATTCTTCGGCATTCAGCATATCGTATTCACGATCTAGTTCCTGCACACTGAAAGAAGAGCTGTAGTCTAGGGTGAATTTCTGACTAGAGCCGCGTTTTGTTGTTATTAAGACTACTCCATTTGCACCTCTAGCTCCATATATTGCGGTGGCCGACGCATCTTTAAGTATTTCGATGGAAACAATGTCTAGAGGGTTTAAACCATTCAGTGGATTTCTTGGAGGGGAGGATCGATGGCGAGAAGTCGAACCCGGTTGAACATTGTCACTAGTGACTGGCAGACCATCAATGACATATAGTGGACCATTTGATCCCAATACTGAAGAAGCCCCCCTGATTTTGACATCAAATCCTCCACCGGGTTGTGAACTGGATTGGGTAAGGAC
>JABSPG010000865.1 GCA_013214445.1 Ekhidna sp.
TCTACCTATTAAAACTTCACTTTGATGATCAAAACGTAATTAAGCGTTTCGTTAAACGATAAAAGCAGGTAACTTCGAAACGTGATTTCGTTTGCTTTTTATCTTGCCTTTCTTTTAGCTTTTGTGGTGGTTGCTGTCTATGTGGAGAGAAAAGCAGCAGCTTTTATTCAGAATAGGCTTGGTCCCATGGAAGTTGGCCCGAAAGGACTTTTTCAGACAGTTGCTGATCTGCTGAAAATGCTTCAGAAAGAGGACATAAAAGCAACTGCCGTCGACTCCATTCCCTTCCTGATCGCTCCGATTATTGTTTTTGCTGCGATATTCACTGGTTATTCAGTTTTGCCATTAAATGCTTCTTTGAATGACTCCAACGTTTCCACGGGTGTATTTTTCTTGCTTTCTGTTATCTCATTAGATGTGTTGGGAATACTCATGGCAGGCTGGGCTTCAAATAATAAGTATAGTCTTTATGGAGCTATGAGAGCGATAGCACAGATTGTCTCTTATGAAGTGCCGTTAGGAATTTGCGTGCTTTGTGTGATCGTCTTTACAGGTACACTAGATCTTCACAAAGTGAGTATGCTCCAAACTGGAAATGGCCTACTAAGCTGGAATCTGATCCAGTATCCCATTTTGATCGTGCCGTTCATTATATTTTTTGTAGCTGGTTTGGCAGAATCAAATAGAACACCCTTTGATCTCCCTGAGTCAGAGTCAGAGCTGATTGGAGGATACCATACTGAGTATTCAGGGTTTAGGTGGGGAATGTTTATGCTGGCAGAATACGGTATGATGCTCTTGCTCTCCATACTGGGAGTAGTCCTATTTTTTGGTGGGTGGAATTCACCAGTTCCAAATTTTGGAATTGGTCCGATTTGGGGTGCATTCTGGCTTCTCTCAAAAGCTTTGGTGTTTATTTTTATCCAGATTTGGATTCGCTGGACGCTCCCACGATTGAGGGTAGATCAGCTGATGAGTTTGTCTTGGAAATATCTAACTCCCATCTCTATTTTGATGTTATTTCTGTGTTCACTTTGGAAACTTTGGTTGATTAGTTAATTGAGTTACATAAACGATATATCGCAAGCAGTCAAGACTACCTGGAAGGGCATGAGCCTCTCTTTGAGCTATTTGTTTCAAGCGAGAAAGAGTCGAAAGAAGGAGTCTGTTTTAGATGATAACTACTTCGAAAAAGCAAACGGTACGTTCACAGTCCAATACCCTCATGAGGAAATTCCTATTCCTGATCACGGGAGATATCAACTGCACAATGAAATAGACGACTGTATTGTATGCGATAAATGTGCAAAGGTTTGTCCTGTAGATTGCATCGATATCGAGCCTGTCAGATCTCCCGAAGTATTCGGTCAAACCTCAGATGGTACTCCTTTGAGAATTCATGCTGCAAAGTTCGATATTGACATGTCAAAGTGCTGTTTTTGTGGACTTTGTACTGTTGTATGTCCTACCGAGTGTCTGACGATGACGAAGGAATTTGATTTTAGTACTACAGATATTCTCGATCATAACTTCTCATTTAGCAAGATGTCTGAAAATGAGACTGCTGAAAAAAAGAAAGAGTTTGAAAATTATCAAACGGAGAAAGCCAAGACTGCTGCCAAGCCATCGTCTAAGTCAACTTCGGGAGCTAAGATGCCGATGATAAAGCCTGCTATGGCTAAACCAAGTGTGCCAAAAGAGAAGTCGGGAGAGGAATCAGGCAAC
>JABSPG010000866.1 GCA_013214445.1 Ekhidna sp.
AGGGCAGGACCCATCCATCCAGCTTCTACTTTGAGTTTTAAATACGTATCGTGTCGATAATAGTACTCGTTGGAAACAGCTAGTGTCGCCTGACCAGCATAGGGTCGATCCATTTCTTCCACCTCAGTCCAAAAAAGACGTTTGGGCGTATAGATTCGGTGATTCAAATCAAAAGATCTGATGACTTTCGTGGTACTTGATTTTCTGCTCGATGAGTCTAATAATTGCCTGTATCGGATCGCAACGCCATTGCTGTAATACTGATCTCGGGTAAAGTCCAAGGTATAGGCGTCATTGTCGTTCTCTAGCTGCAATTCCCTATTTAGGTATTTTGTTTGAGCAATTGAGCTCATACAAAGCAGTAGCAATATTATTCCTGCGGTATACCTATTCATCAATTCGAAATTAGTGGTGTTTATTTTGGAATAGCTGTTTTGATGTGTAAGGACCTTTACAATTAGTACAAGTCCTCCAAAAAATAAAAAGGTGGACGAGCCACCTTTTCTTACTTACGGTTATTTTAAAATATTTTAGATTCCTCTGTTCAAGTCATAGTCTTCCAGGTAGTCGGCTACTTTTCTTACGAACATACCACCTAATGCTCCGTCAACTACTCTATGGTCATAGCTGTGAGATAAGAACATTTTGCTTCTGATTCCAATGACATCTCCTTCGGGTGTTTCTACTACCGAAGGTTTCTTTTGAATAGCTCCAAGTGCCATGATAGCCACTTGAGGTTGCATGATAATTGGAGTTCCCATTACATTGCCAAAAGACCCTACATTCGATACGGTGTATGTTCCACCTTGCAGTTCGTCCGGTTTCAATTTGTTGTCTCTGGCTCTCTTTGCCAAATCATTCACTTTTTTAGTAATTCCCACTAAGCTTAATTGATCTGCATTATGAATGACGGGCACAATGAGATTTCCTGATGGCAAAGCGGTAGCCATACCGATATTGATTGCTCTTTTCTTTACAATGTTGTTTCCGTCAACCTGAACATTGATCATTGGGAAGTCTTTGATTGCTCGGACGATCGCCTCGATTAAGATAGGCGTAAAGGTCAGTTTCTCACCTTCTCTGCTAGCAAATTCATTTTTCACTTTATTCCTCCAAGCCACTACTTTGGTCACGTCTGCCTCTACAAATGAGGTCACGTGAGGGGAAATGTGCTTAGAAGCTACCATTCTTTCTGCAATCATCTTCCGCATGCGATCCATCTCAATGATTTCGTCACCTCCATCCACTGCCACAGGCATTGGCTGATGGGATGCAGAGGCCATGACAGGTGCAGGAGAAGCTGATGGCGTGGTAGCAGGCGCTGTTGGTTTTCCTGATTTTCTGTTTTCTACATAGTTGAGAATGTCATGTTTGGTGACACGCCCATCTTGTCCAGAACCACTGATAGTATCTAGCTCTGACGCGGAAATCCCTTCTTCTTTTGCTATGCTCCTTACCAAAGGCGAAAAGAACTTACCCGAATCAGACGTTCTGGGAATTGAAGCCCCATTGCTTGACGCTGTACTGATGGCTGTCTCCAAGATTGCTTCTGCTTTTTCTACAGGCGATTCCTCCTGAGCTTCAGCAGGTGCAGTTTCAGAACCACTTGCTTCACCATCGGTTTCAATGATTGCTATTGGTTTGCCTACTTCTATCACATCGCCTTCACCTGCAAGTACTTCCTTGAGAACGCCAGCATGAGTTGCAGGAATTTCAGTGT
>JABSPG010000867.1 GCA_013214445.1 Ekhidna sp.
CACCCTACCCTAAAAGACCCTTTTGTAGATTCATACGCTCCTAATCTTACAATGACGCTCAATCAGCCCATAGGAATAAGTACAATGAGGCATAGTATAAAAGAGATCAAAGCAAAAGTCGCTGAAAAGAGAAGTTCTTATCAGGCTTACATCCAACAGTACGATAACCTCTCTGAGACATATGCAGGCATGTCTAGTTGTCTTGCCTGGAATACCATCTACGACCCTAGAAAAGATCGAATATTTACCACGGTAGATCGCGGCTGGAATAAATCAAGGGGCGGATATGTCTTTTTTGGATGGGACAATTTTTTTATGTCCCACATGATTGGGTTGGATGCTCCAAAGCTAGCAATGGCCAACGCTATTGAAGCATTAAACGAAGTGACTGAAGAGGGTTTCGTCAGCAATAACAGTCAGGCGAATGGCCGCAAGTCTTGGGATCGATCGCAACCACCTGTCGGGTCTATGATGTGCTGGGAAATTTATCAGAAAAACCCGGAGCAATGGTTCTTGGAGGAGGTTTATGAGAAACTTGCAAGATGGAACGATTGGTGGATGGAGAGAAGACTCAATGGCAACTTGCTAGCTTGGGGGTCACATATCTCAAAAAATCCATTCTTTGACAGTCGCTACAACACACTGAAGGCGGCTATGCTGGAAACGGGAATTGATGATAGTCCAATGTATGTGGATGCATCATTCAATGCCGCTAAAGGAATAATGGAAATGCATGATGTTGGGTTAAATGCGATGTACATAGGAGATTGCAAAGCCTTACTAAACATGGCAAGGGCACTAAACAAAAAGGATGATATCAAAAAGTACCAAAAGAGAATTAAGGCTTTTCAGAAAAACATCAGCACTTTGTGGAATGATCAAAACTTCTTGTATCAAAACTATGATTTGGTAAAAGAAGCCTTCAATGAAAGAATCTCCCCAACCTCTTTTTATCCATTGATTGGTCGGACTGCTACAGAAAAAGAAGCTCAGCAAATGGTACGAAAGCATCTTTTAAATGAAGATGAATTTTGGGGTGAGTGGGCCCTATCATCTATCTCAAAAGGAGATCCATTATATGAAAAACAGAAGTATTGGAAAGGTGCCATATGGGCTCCTATGAATTTCTTGGTTTACTACGGCATGAAGGATTATGAGTCTTTGGCTGCTGAAAGAAAAGCGCTAGTCAAAAAATCTCTTGATCTATTTGACAGAAACTGGGAAGCATTCGGTTTTGTCTGTGAAAATTACTCCCCGATTGATGGAAGCTGCACGCAAGAAAAACTAAAGAGTTCCTCGTGGTACACATGGGGAGGGATGATGGCAATTATGGCGCTAATGGAAGAAGGGTATTACTAAGATATCCTTTAAAAAACTGTGCTTTGGCTGATTTCTTCGATTTGTTTTCTCAATGAAGCTTCAAAAGGACTGATGTCTTTGTAGGAACCATCTTGACCTTCCCAATCACAGGTGAAATAGTAAGTATACGACCCTTCAGCTGACTTAAGCAAGATCATTCTGGTAGATACCACTCCCTTACCTTCTGTGGGTGCATCTACTGAAGAGACGAAGTTTTCCTGAGGTGTGATAATTGCCATCCCTAATCCATCTTTATTCTCACTTTGCTTTCCGTGTGTATAGTGAGCAACAAACTGGCTGCCTTGATACTGTTTAATCTCTGGATCTTTTAGTGTCACAATACCTGTTACCAAG
>JABSPG010000087.1 GCA_013214445.1 Ekhidna sp.
CAAATACCAAAGACAAGCGAAATGTTGGGATTCATGAATTCGTTCATCTCTTTGATAAAGAAGACGGGCTCATTGATGGTATTCCGCCGGGTTTTGAAGAGAAAGAATTCGCTTTGCCCTGGGTAGATTTTATACAAGCCAAGACCAAGGAGATCGTTGCAAATCGTTCGGATATTGACGGGTATGCCACTACCAACCGGCAAGAATTCTTTGCGGTTGCTAGCGAGTATTTCTTCGAGCGACCTAAGTTGCTTAGAAAGAAGCACCCGGAGCTATACGAGTTATTGGAGGAAGTTTTCAAGCAGGAGTTAGCGGACAGAATTGACACAGCCATTTCATTGAAAGTTGTTGAGGTCGGACGTAATGAGCCATGCCCATGTGGGAGTGGCCTGAAGTACAAGAGGTGTTGTATAAACTGATCGATAGTGGCTGCAATTGTAGAGATAGGTTTCGCACAGTATCTTAAGCATTATTTGTTAAGCCGAAATGGAAAAATAAGTCTTTGAATCCTGCTAGTCCTTTGAAAACATCCAACCTTATTTCCTATTACAAAGAATGCTATCAAGCCGATACACGAACGCTTGTTATCAATAATTTCTTTGGTTCTCGCGTGGAGAATCGGTTCGTGATTGATGGGGAGGACGAAGTGCTGAATGGCAACATGGAGCGCTACCCAATTCCTGATGATTATGCTGATGCACTTAGATCCAACCTGACGCTCTATAAGCGCGAAAAGGTTCTTTATTGCTGTGCGTTTTTTGTCATCGGGAGGCAAGAAGAAGCATTGAGAAAAGACAGCAAAATATGTGCTCCCTTATTTCTATTTCCAGCAGAACTGGATAGCGATGAGTTTGGAAGTTACCTGAAAGTTGATCTCAGCAAGCGACAGATCAATGTGAACTTCTTGAATTCGATAAAACACGATGAAGTCGAGGATCTGTATGAATCTATTGCAGAGGTAGATCAGGTGCTCAGTAGTTTGACTTTCATTGATCGATTGATAGAGATCCTTGATTCCAAAGTCCAGGATGTTTCCTCTCATGAGCTTCTCATGTATCCGACTCTGACTAATGAAGCCAAGATTAAGAAACTCCTACAGCCCAAGCAGCTTGATGCAGTTGATGGGTTCAAGGTATTCCCCACTGTGAGCTTTGGTGTATTTAGAAGGTCGACAAATACACAGGGTGTTTTATCAGAGCTACAGACTTTGTCTCAGCACTTGAAATATTCTCCACCTTTACGTTTTTTGCTGGAAGGGGACGTCAAGGTTACTGTTGAAAAATTAGCTAGAGGTTGGACTCCTGCTACACTTAGCGAGTCTCAAGAGCAAATCATTGGAAGTACAAATAGTAGTGTTTGCACTTTAGTAATTGGACCACCAGGAACGGGTAAGTCGTTTACCATTGCCGCGTTGGCTCTTGAGTACTTAAGCAAAGGAAAAAAGGTGCTGATAGCTTCAAAAACGGATCAGGCTGTAGATGTGATCAGTAGGAAGATTGAGGATGATCTAGGGGTCAAGGGAGTTACTTTAAGAGCTGGGAAAAGTGGATATAAAAAAGAGCTGAAAGGCCATCTGCAATCGTTGCTTACTCAGACCAGGCGAAGGCCTAAGGATGAATATGATGTACTGGGTACTGTACAAAAAGTACTTCGAATTCTGGATGGTACTATCAAGGAATACGAATCGGTTTTTGTTCGAAATGTTCGAAATGAGTTGCGCTGGGGCCGCTTTCTCTCGCTGTACTTAGAGAGGGGAACGCTCTTGGATAAGATCAAAACAAAGTACATTCATTGGCGGGTGTCAATGCAACGGCCTCACTGGGAGATAACCCAACGATTTTTGGAAAGTCATCAGGAACGAATTCACAAAACGAAGGAGTACATTGAGATGACCTTCATGAGGACTGTTCATCATGCATTGTATTCCTCTAGGAAGATGTTTAGGGACTTTCTTAAGTCTTTGACTGCAAGAAGAAGCTCTCGGAAAGACGAATTATATGAGGGGATTCACCTTCCAACCCTCTTGAGTACCTTTCCAGTTTGGCTTGTGAGCATGTCAGATGTGAGCGATGTTTTCCCATTGAAGGAAGAAGCTTTTGATTTGGCCATTATCGATGAAGCTACCCAATGTGATATTGCTAGCTCAATTCCGATTCTTCAAAGGGCTAAGCGGGTGGTGGTTGTTGGAGACCCCAAGCAGTTAAGGCATGTTTCTTTTCTCTCACGTTCGTTCCAGAAGTCTTTGAGTAGAAAATACCAAATTGACGAGGAATATGATGAAACAATTCTGAACTACAGAGAAACCAGCCTGCTTGATTTAGTCAATGAAAGAATAAGTGACCAACGGCAAGTAGTATTCCTAAACGAACACTATAGAAGTAAACCTGACATCATTAGCTATAGTAATCAAACTTTCTATCATGGGGATCTAAGCATTATGACCCATGAACCTGAGAAGGATCAGATTAGTCATTTGCACATAAAAGAAGTAAAGGGGACAAGAAGTAGTCAAGGGGTCAATCGGAAGGAGGCCGATCAAATATTATTGGATATCCAGCGCATTATTGATGAGGAACGGGAGATTGAAGACGTTGCTGCTCAAAGCATTGGCATATTGTCCCCTTTTCGGGATCAAGTGGACTACCTCGGTGGAAGAATCCTGAAAGAAATCTCCGAAAGTGATATTGTGAGGCACAAGATTATCTGCGGAACCGCTTATTCTTTCCAGGGAGAAGAAAGGGATATCATGCTTTTGTCGATGACCATTGATGATGCTAGCCATCATTCAGCAGTGATACATTTAAATAAACCTGATGTTTTCAATGTGGCAATTACAAGGGCTAGGTCTCTTCAAAACATTTATATCTCTTTTACTTCGGCTTTTGATCCCGGACGTAATGTCTAAAAGTACCTTGCAGAAATTCGAGGGTTTAGACCCAGACGTTTTCACTCTGAAACTGCTAGGGATACTTTTTTAGTTGAAGTATCATCTTTCTTGAATGACTTAGGATATCAATATTGGGTAAACTACAGCCTGGCTGGACTACATTTAGATATTCTGGTAAAGTCAAAAAATCGTCTGGTAGGTATCAACTTGATTGGCTATCCTGGTTTGTTTGTTGATGCACTTACTTTGGATGATTACAAGATACTTTCCCGCTCCGGTGTAGCCACTTTTCCCTTACCTTACACTTACTGGAACTTTGATCGAGAACGGTGCATTGAGGAATTAATTTCCTTTAGCCGAGACTTCTCTTAAAATCAAAATATTTGCTATTTTTTTGAGCTATGCTAAAACTTTTGACACAACACTTCGTATACTTGTGAGGTATTCGCATTCAAAGGAGTACGAATTAGCCAAATAAAATCTAGATTTAAACCTCATTATTGAAATATCAAATCACAACTTATAAAAGAATATGAGCCCTTATTATGAAACCGTAAAGAACTACCTCTTAGAACTTGATTTTGAGATTCTACAAGAAGATGAAAATGATGGTCTATTTGTGGTAGAGAGCGAGGACAGCGGGATGAAGAATGTCGTATTGATTGTAGCTGACCCGATCCTCATCGTAGAGCAGTTTCTATTTGAAATGCCAAAGGAGCGTTCCAATGAAATAGCTACGAAGCTCTTGTCAAAAAACAGAGACATTATCCATGGAGCCTTCGCTATGGATCAAGAGGAAAGAAAAGTGTATTTCCGAAACACCCACGAGTGCGAAAATCTAGACCTTAACGAGCTGGAGGCAACCCTGAACTCATTAGCACTTATGCTTAGTGAGTACTCATCCGAATTAATTGAATTTAGTAAATAAGATAAATAAGAATATCATGAATGTATTTAAGAGATTTTTTAAAATAGGCGAGGCAGAGACGCATGCCGTTATTGATAAGTTGGAAGATCCTATCAAGATGACTGAACAAGGGATCAGAGATTTGAAAAAGGACCTAGATGGTAGCTTAAAAGCCCTTGCAGAAGTGAAAGCCATGGCCATTCGATCAAAGAATGAATTGAAGTCCAATAAAGCACGAGCTGAGGAATATGAAGGAAAAGCGGTGCAGTTATTAAAGAAGGCACAAACTGGTGGAATTGAACCTGCTGAAGCTGATAGGTTGGCCACTGAAGCGCTAACGAAGAAGGAGGAGTATGTGCAGCATGCCAACCGTGCGAAGACAGAGGTTGATCGCTTCGAGACAAATGTTGATCAATTGGATAGCAAAGTGAAAAAACTTCGCTCCGATATCAGTGCCTACGAAAATGAACTTCGTACTCTGAAAGCCAGGGTGAAGGTAAGCGAAGCTACTGCGAAAGTAAACAAGCAGATGGCTCAGATTGATTCATCAAGTACCGTATCTATGCTGGAGCGAATGAAGGATAAGGTTGCTCAGCAGGAAGCACTTGCGGAAGCATACGGTGAAGTCGCTGGAGAGAGCACATCACTGGATGATGAAATAGACAGTGCGTTGGAAGGCTCAAATCCTAAGGCATCTGATGACCTTGCTGCTCTGAAAGATAAGCTTGGATTGGACAAGTAAAAAGACCGGCTGTTTCAGGTGATCTTGAGACAGCCACTTAAACTTTTAGTACAACGATGCTAGTACGAGTTCTTGTCCTAATTTTAATAGTAATAGTAATTGCTTCGGTTTTTGGTTTTGTATTCAATATTCTATTCAAGATTGGAATATTTCTGTTGATTGCCGCTGGAGTTATTTATCTGGTTAAGAAAATGTTGAATAACTGATGTTTGGATTTTTTAAGAAGAAAAAGGAACCTGCTTACGATGTAACCAATCTGGGCTTAGATGACTTGGATATCGGATTTATTTTCGATTACGATCTGAAGTCATGGGTGATCAATGAGATGTATGAATATGATTGGGGAAGTAACAACTTCTCTCATGAATACAAGGTCGATAGCGGAGAAGAAATTGCGTTCCTTAGCGTGGAAGATAGTTCTGATCTGGTTATTACCCTTACCAAGTCCATTAAGATCAAGAAGATTGATGAAGACTTTGCACAGATCGTAGGGGATACAAAAAAGGCTCCTGCGCAGCTGCACTATGAAGGCATTACCTACCATCTTGCCAGCGATTCAGCAGGCTACTTCAGGGATTGTGGAAAGAAGGAAGAGGAGTGGGAAGAGCTATTTTCATGGGAGTATTTTGATGAGAATGAAACCAAAATCATTAGTATTACACAATGGGACGAACATACTTTCGATGCGTTCGGAGGAATAGTGCTTGAACCTCACCAGATTTCTAATATTATACCAGGTGGATCATGAAACTGCGTAATTTGATTGTGATGATACTGGCAGCAGGATTGCTTGTCGGTTGCGGTAAGGACTTTAAGAAGTCCCCTTTAGACAATATCATCCGTGATATGCCAGCAGGAGAAGTGTTTTCAATCATACTTCATGATATTGATGTTCAAGGAAATTTTTCCAGTACCTACTATCATCAGTACGAAATAATTAAAGGATCGTCTCCAGAGACCTTCGACTCGGAAATCACAGATTGGAATGAAGTGAGCGAGCAGGAGTTCAATCGGTATATCAATGACATGGGGATGGAGATTGCTGCCAGAGACAGCACAGGACAACTTACCAAGAAGGTAGCTCCTCCTGGGTATAACAATTACGTTGGGAATCCGAAATATGGCAGATGGGAAAATAGAGGTGGTTCAAGTTTCTGGGCTTTTTACGGTCAATATGCTTTTCTTTCTTCTATGTTTAGAATGGCCACCTATCCAGTAAGGAGGGACTATTACAGTGACTGGCGAGGAAGTGGCAGACAGACCTATTATGGGCCAGGAGGGTCATACTACGGATCGGGTAGCGGCTACAATCGTAGCAGGAATCCTAGCTCGAATTGGAATTCAAAGTCTTCCTCTTTTAAAAGTAGAGTACAACAACGTGCTTCCAGATCTAGTGGAAGATCGGGTAGGTCTAGTAGCTCTCGCTCTCGAGGTGGAGGATCTGGTAAGTAAACAAAAAGTAACAACCTAACACAATGATACTTCTCGACGGAATTCTAACTACTCTGACTTATATCCTGGCAGGATTTGTTTTGTTTATGATTGGCAAGGCAGCCTACAAGGTATTTAATCCAAAAGTGCAAGTTTCGGATCAGCTAGTGGAACATGATAATTTTGCATTCGCTTTCTCTTATGTTGGCTATTTTGTTGGGTTACTTATCGCACTGGGTAGTGCACTGCGAGGTGAATCAGACGGTTTGATTGAGGATCTTATACACATTGCCACCTATGGGTTGTTGTCAATCGTTCTTTTGAACCTTTCTAGAATCATCAACAACAAATTGATTCTATCAAAATTCGATCTTAAGCACGCTATCGTGGAGCAGGAAAATGCTGGGGCTGGCATTATTCAAGGAGCCAATAGCATAGCTGTTGGTTTGATAGTATATGGGGCAATCACCGGCGAAGGATACGGATTTGGTGGGCCTGAGGTAACAGCAGTGCTCTATTGGGCACTGGGGCAGGGAATCTTATTTGTTACCACCAAAGTTTATGATTTAATCACTCCCTACAGTATTCAGGAGCATGTGGAGAAGGGGAATGTTGCGGTTGCTATCGGTTTTTCAGGAGCGATTGTTGCTATTGCTAACCTTATATGCAATGCGTTACTTCATGACTTTCAAAGTTGGCTTATCACGTTAGAGGACGTAGCTTTCGAAGTAGTGCTAGGACTACTATTTTTACCTTTGGCAAGACTTTTTTGTGACAAGATCTTGCTACCAGGTCAAAATCTTACAGATGAATTAGTCAATCAGGAAAAGCCAAATATTGGAGCAGCCCTAGTTGAAGCTTTTGCGTATGCAGGAGGATCCATGCTTATAGTCTGGGCGCTGTAGCACTTGAAGCCCACCAATTACACTTCTTCTATCCTTAAGGTTGCGCTATTTGCAACAGGTCTGGCAGGCATTGTAGCAGAGTACACGCTTTCTACCCTTGCTACCTATTTTCTGGGTGATTCCGTATTCCAATGGACCATGATTGTGTCTATCATGCTCTTTTCAATGGGTTTGGGCAGTAAGATCAGTAAATGGTTGGAGAAAAATCTACTAGAGAAATTTGTGTGGCTGGAGTTTTCCTTGTCCATAGTCGCATCGAATGTTACAATCATTGTTTATGTCTTCTTTGCACTTTACGATAACACGACGTTTATCATATACCTTTTGAGTGTGCTGGTAGGTCTTCTAATCGGAATGGAGATTCCTTTAGTGGTGAGACTAAACGAACGTTTTCAGAATTTGAAAGTCAATATCTCATCCGCATTGGAGAATGACTACTTTGGAAGCTTGGCAGGGGGTGTCTTTTTTGCTTTTCTGGGATTACCTTATTTGGGCTTGACCTATACGCCGCTCATTTTAGGTATTGTCAATTTTTCTGTGGCTATGTCCTTGGTCTACGTAATATGGAATGAACTAGAGCCCGTAGTGAAAAAGCGACTGATTATTTATTCCTCTTTTGTGCTGGTTTTGCTTGTGCTTTCAGGTTTGTTTGCAAAGAGGATTGTAGAGTGGGGGGATCGTATTCGCTATCAGGATCCCATTGTTTACAGCGAGCAGAGTAGGTACCAAAAGATTGTGTTGACGTATGCAGGGGGAGACTATTGGCTATTTCTAAATGGTCATCAGCAGCTCTCTACGTTTGATGAAGCATTGTACCATGAACCCTTGGTACACCCACTTGTGCAATTACACCCTCAGCCACTGCGCATATTGATTCTTGGCGGGGGAGATGGTGCTGCCGCAAGAGAATTGTTAAAGTACGATGAGATAGCCTCGATTACTTTGGTGGATTTGGATCCAAGCGTAACCAATCTGGCAATGAATCATCCGGTTTTGGTGAACATCAATCAAGGTGCACTCAGCAATGAGAAAGTAGAGGTAATCAATCAAGATGGATTTACCTTTCTTGAAGGCGTCAAAGAACCTTATGATCTGATCATAGCTGATTTTCCGGATCCAAGGACAGTAGATCTAGGCAGGCTATACTCAAAGGAATTCTATTGGTTATGCAGAAAAGCATTAAACCCAGAAGGGCTAATGATCACGCAAGCCGGTAGTCCGTATTATGCCAAAGAAGCATTTGAATGTATAGATAAAACCATGGCTTCAGCAGGTTTCCATACATTGCAGTTGCACAACCATGTACTGACACTGGGAGAGTGGGGTTGGGTCATTGGATCTAAGCTTGATAGAGACCTTAAAGAAGACCTAAAGGAGATTAGCATTGAGGATCTAGAGACCAAGTGGCTTACGAATGAAGCCTTGACAGGTCTGGTTTCTTTTGGGAAACAGGTGTTCAAATCCTCAGAAACTGTGGTTGACGTAAATCAGATCCATTCTCCTGTGCTATACAAATACTATCTGAAAGGCCGGTGGGACTTATACTAAGGCAGCTGCTTGCAAGCCGGAATCCAATGCTTCGTATAGCAAGGGTAACCTGCCATTGTCCACTCCTGCATAAATCATCTTAGCCTTTGTCGACGTATTTGCATCTTGGAATAAGTAACTAGGAGCAGGGATCGGCATAGCGTGTCCCATAACTTTGATGAAGCAAGCTTCTATGTCGATATCCTTGTTGAGCATACTATTTATATATCCTTGGGTCTCCTGCGCTATCCGATTCTTTGATTCCTCGATGGTTAGTAGGTACTCTCGATCGGAAGGACGCAGGCAATAGTATCCGGTAAAGACTCGATTGCTATTCAGGCCTTGTTGTGACTGAACACTGGAATCAATGAATCCCAGGAATTGCTTGTTGTCTCCCAGATATTCGTTCTGCCAAAATCCATAATCTCCTTTTTCCTGATTTCCAATCAGGTTGACAACCATCCATGGTGCATATTCATGCTTGAATAGGTCTGCTTGATCAGGGTAAATGTATTTCAAGGCATGTTTCTGACCTGCATAAATTACTTGCTCAGCTTTTAGTTCTTTTACTTGTTGATTCTGCACATCAACGATTTTTAGCAAGTACCCATTTCCTGCCCTTTGTATTTCCATCACCAAATGAGAGGGGTGAATTTTGCTTGTATCTATCTTAGCAATTAAGGCATCAGCAAAGTACTGATTGCCCCTTGGTGGAGAGAAGAGTGGTACATCTTCTGTATAGTAGGGACGACACGCAAAGTAATGGATGCCTGCTAATGCAGAAACCATATTTGCCGAACCTCCATAATCATCATACATATGGTAGTCTACTTGACGAATAAATTCATCTGTAACTGGCAGCTCTGAAGAAAGATATTCTTCAAAGGAAATTTTATTCAAGTGATGGAGCCTTGAATCAATCAGCCTCGTCGGCATTTTCATTTCTCCCTCAAACTGCAGCATCAACTCAATAAACTGTTCTTTTAAGGCGCTCTCTGGGATGACGTCTTTTCTTCTTTTCCCAAAGTCGTAGCACTGCTGTTTTCTGAATGAAGGAATAATGTGTTGTTCATCTTTGAAGCTCCAAGCCTTGCGCCAGGGTTCATACTTAATCAAATTCAGCTCATTTAGTAGTTGGATCACTTCTTCCCCATAGTTGGAAGGATACGCCAGGTCGTAATGCGCACCTTGACTGATTTGAATGCCATTAAAATCGGCAGTGCTTACAGTGCCTCCCAATTGATCCGAAAGTTCAAAAAGCTGAAAATCTTTCTTGCGGAGCTGATATGCTGCTGCTAAGCCCGCAATGCCACCACCCACAATTGCCACCTCCGTGTCTCTAGCTCCTATGGTTTTCCATTCTTTGGCCTGAAAGAGCAAATGACCTACATGATGATCAGAGTGGAAATGTACCGGGTATTTAGCATCTGTGAAGTCACAGTTCTGTAACCAGAAAGGTAAAGTGATGCCAGCGGCGCTATATTTCAAGAATTCCCTTCTTTTCATCCCATGAGTACTGATTTCAGGTGTGGATTTGATTTATTATTCTTCCAAATAAACCCATCCAGAATGTAGTGGGTCGTCTGTGGTACAGATAAGAGTGCCAAACTAATGTGTTGCCAGCCCAAGCTAAAGGCCTGATCAGGGTAGCTAAGAATTTGACTAAAGAATTTGATGTTTTCTCGATAGACCAAAAGATCCCACAGATACTCCTCTGAAAGAGCCAATATAAGAACTGTAATTACGATCATGCCTCCATATTTGATCAAGTCCAGTGATTTGCTATTCTTATTCTTTTCCGTTTGATAAAAGATGATGAGGGCCATGTAGGGTATACCGTGTGCCACCACATTGGTTATGGTAAAAACCAGATCAGAATTGAAAAATACAATGCCGATGAACCAGTTTCCTGCAGTTGTTAGTATCCAGAGTACCTTGCCAGTCGCCAGTTTTTCTTTCTTGAGCATTTCCTCTACCAACCATCCACCAAGGACTAGGAAGTAAAAGACATTACCTGCCAGATTGATGGATGCAACTACATCACTGTTT
This sequence comes from Ekhidna sp., assembly GCA_013214445.1. Classification (GTDB taxonomy): domain Bacteria; phylum Bacteroidota; class Bacteroidia; order Cytophagales; family Cyclobacteriaceae; genus Ekhidna. Next base: position 10,449 of record JABSPG010000087.1, read on the forward strand.
AGGGTAAGCTGAACGAAATCATTTTCAATAAACCAGCTGAACTTTCTATCCAGGTTGATGTGCCAATAGGCTACTGGATAGAGCATTGATAAGTAGATCACGAAATTGTCATTGAAGATTTTCTTCTGAAAATCCTTTGCCTTCGCTTTGTAAATTCGCATGAAACCGTACTGCTGTTTGATGAAGTGGTACACTGCCACATAGGCCAGACATCTCCAGAAAAACTCAAAAGATATGGTGGAAATTAGGAATGCGCCAACAAAGCAAATAGGAGGGGTTAGTAGCAATAGTTTTCGGTGGTTTTTGAATTCCTCTTTATCGGCATAGGTACGAAAGAGTGTACTCCAGACGTGGCTGACATCAATTCCGATGACGAAGACAACCCATACCCATAGCGGAGTATCTGCTTGTATGATTTCGTCAGGGAGAAGAAAAAAAACAAACCAACACAACCAAACGGGTAGAAGAAGTACAAGTAGATCAATTCGTTTTGATATGAGCCATTGGTTCATGAGCTAAAGATGCACTGAAAAACTATAACGGGTACTTTTTCCCGCTCGATTTCATTAACTCTAATGCTTCCTGGTTGTACCAACTGGTTTTGACAGCTAATGGTGGTTGTTTGAAAATGAATGGGGCTTTTGCACCCAAGACCCATACGCGGTGGCCAAGTGTCGGCACTGTAGATTGGAGGATGGTTGTCTCTAATTTCTTTGAATTCAGTATTGATGCAACTGATTGATATGGATTACTTTCAATGTAGTAGCTA
>JABSPG010000868.1 GCA_013214445.1 Ekhidna sp.
TAAATAGCTCGTTTATTGGATATTCAGATTGGTTGAATGATCCCCAACCATCCCTAAATACCTCGCTGGAAAATCCGTTTACAATTCCATACGAGTACTTGTCAAATCCTGTCTTTAATCCGCTATTATCTGACGAGACAGTTTTAATCAATACCGATACAACAGATTTTGGATTTGCAGGGACCTCAAGGGGCGTTCCAATTACTTTGATGGTTCATTACGAGTATCAGGACTTTAGAATAGGTCTAGGGTATTCCTACGAATTGCATTATCTCAGACCACTTGAACCAACAGGTTTTGCAGAGCTGGTCAGGGATTATCAACCAAATGTTAGGCGAACTAGATACTCCAGGCTTTTTGGTATGCTCGGATACAAGTTTTACGAATTTTGGAGCTACGATTTTGTTGCAGAAGTACAAGTGGGGCGAATATCTTCGGGCAAGCAGTTCAACAAAGGAGCAATATCGAGGGGGCTTTATACCAACATTGGGGTAAGCATTGAAAATAATTGGTCAGAGTATTTTAGAGTGATCATACGGCCAAGTATCGATATCAAGAATTACACAGTCAGTATTCCAGATGGTAGCAGTGTGAGTCATAGTTATCCGACCTTCTCTATTCAAGCGGGTGTAAGTATCAATATTCCTGATATTCCACGTTCACCTATGAAAAGCGATCATACGCAGTTGAAGCATGTATATACTAATCCAGTGACAGGTCAGCGTATGGAAGTTAGAGGTCAGCCGATACACAAAAAACAGAACCCTAAAGTGGGCCAGAATCATCGAAAATTGTGGCGATACAAACGTAAGAACAAGAGAAAGCTAAACCCAACTGGAAATTAGCCCTAAGGACGCTCACAGGCCTTAATTCTCTCTCGTGAAAGCAATGATTTAACCTAGCTTTTTGCTACCTTGCGGGTTGAATTTTAGCTAACCCTAACAAGCATAAATGGCAGACGGAGATATCGATAATTTATCCTCATCGCAGGAAAATATTATCCCGATAAATATTGAAGAAGAAATGAGAGGAGCATACATCGATTACTCGATGAGTGTGATCATTTCAAGGGCTTTACCAGATGTAAGAGATGGCTTAAAGCCTGTACACCGACGGATCCTATATGGGATGGATGAGCTTGGTGTTAATTACAACAAATCCTATAAAAAGTGTGCAAGAATTGTAGGGGATGTGCTGGGTAAATATCACCCTCATGGTGACACTGCAGTGTACGACACCATGGTGAGGATGGCCCAGGACTGGTCTATGCGATATCCTTTGGTTGATGGCCAGGGAAATTTTGGCTCGGTAGATGGTGATTCGCCTGCCGCCATGAGATATACAGAAGCTCGGTTAAGAAGAATTTCAGAAGAGCTTTTAGCAGATATTCGTAAGAATACGGTCGATTATGTTCCAAACTATGACGATAGTACGGAGGAGCCAAGTGTGCTGCCTGCAAAGTTTCCCAACCTGTTGGTAAATGGAGCAAGCGGTATTGCAGTGGGTATGGCGACCAATATGGCACCTCATAACCTTAGTGAGGTAGTTGATGGGACTGTAGCTTATATCGAAAATAGAGAGATCACGGTAGAGGAGCTCATGCAACACATCACAGCTCCTGACTTTCCTACTGGCGCTACAATTTACGGATACCAGGGTGTCAGAGCTGCTTTTGAGACAGGAAGAGGCCGTGTGGTCTTGCGAGCTAAA
>JABSPG010000869.1 GCA_013214445.1 Ekhidna sp.
GTAAAACGAGGGACGCCATACCAGGATAGAATTGCACTAAAAAAAGTTGAAATGGCTTGATTTTACCATAGATATCGGTTTGGCTATGAGCAGTGGCGACCCGCAGGGCGCTATTGCTTATAGGTTTTGTTAGGTGCTTTTTTATACTCATTTATAAAATATTCTGTTCCTGTTTGATATTCATCGTTTTGTGATTGCATGAATTTTAGGTTCGTTTCGTACTGCTCAGGAAATCTTTTGAATTCCATCGCCATTCTTTGAATTCCAGCAGGGCAAAGAAATGCAGGTGTATTTTTCCCTTCAACTCCCATAGAAGATATTGTTTCATCAAACAATTGCTCTTTAATTTCAATGTCAAAAAGTTCCTTAACAGCCTTGTTTGTAAATTGAATGAAATAAGGAATACGAATTACTTTATAACCAAGGCTTTCATACATTTTTGTATTTCGTTCGTCTTTTTGAATGATATCTGGCTTTTGATAATGTGGTAGACCATCAAATTCGATTATTAATTTAAGACTTTCACTTCTGTAGTCAGGTCTACTACGATATAAGACACCATCAACTTTTCCAATCATTTTATCGTGAATCCAATCATCTGTATTTGGAAATATTATTTTTAGGTATTCATCTAATCCAGTTCTGTGAATACCTGTGTCTTTATCTATACCGGCTTTTCTTGCTTGCTCAGAAGTTTCTCTTAAAAATCCCCATTTGTTTTTCATCACTTTAATTTTTGAGCAATTGCACCTAACGATCAGCTAGCAGGAGTGCGCCCCGAGCTTAGCATAAAGCACTAAGGTAGCTCTGCTAGCCAACACCTGCAACGGCACCTACGAAGAACTGCGTTCAGGAAAGAAAGTCCAGAAGCACGAATGATGATAGTAGAGATGAGGTTTTAGAATGGATAGCGGAGCGGTGAAGATCAGATGAAACAGGCAGAAAGATGCTTAGGCGCATTCGTGCTAGCAACTGTTAGAGAGTTCTAGTATTTCTTCTGCCTCAACGAATTCGAGTCGACAACTGTTAAAGTTCGTTTGAAAGTTAAGTCGGTGTTGGAAGTTAGACTACCAATGATCTTTGCGGTTTCAAGAGGTTCAGTTGGCTGTTGCCTGATGAAAATCACACCAGCTGTTGGCTTGAATCCATGTTTGAAAATGAGTTCACCATAATCACGGTCATAAGTTATGATGGTACGTTCTTGTTCCATCGCCAACTTCATTACATCTTCGTCAGCGGTTCCTGAGTATTCAATACCTATTGAAGTGATGTCAAATCCTTTCGACTTTAAGTAGTTGACACTTGCTATTGGAACATTTTCGTTTGCAAGAAATTTCAATATCAAGACTGGTTAGGCGTTCGAATAAAGAAGTCCGTCTTTCATGCAGTCCTGAATGTAAGAGAAAACAGCTTGAAGAGATTCAGTAGTTAAGCGAGGATAATTATCTAGAATTTGTTGTTCAGTCCATCCTTGAGCAAGTAAGCCAATAATGTGTTCAACGGAAATCCTTGTTCCCTTAACCGTTGGCTTACCTAAAAGTACTTTGTTATCCGATATTACATATTCTCGCCATTCCATAATACAAAGTTACGAAGATTTAGCAGGAAAGTTGATCTGGAAAAAGTGCTCTCTAACCTTTAGCTTCCTGTCATATCATTATTTCAAGAAGCATTAATTATAACTTAAAGATAGGAACGGCAGATTAGA
>JABSPG010000870.1 GCA_013214445.1 Ekhidna sp.
AATGACCTCATCTACCATCGATTCTTTCTTCATCCGGTATTCGATGAGATCGGCAATGGACACCAACTTAAGGTCAAACTTATCGGCGATCTCACGGCAATCAGGTAGACGAGCCATGGTGCCATCGTCTTTCAAAATTTCTACTAGTACACCTCCCGGAGTAAGACCCGCGAGCTTCGAAAAATCTACGGCTGCTTCTGTATGACCTGCTCGACGCAAAACGCCCCCCGCTTTAGCCTTAAGCGGAAAAATATGCCCGGGACGACCTAGATCCTCCGCTTTGGTGTCAGGATGAACCAACGCTTGTATGGTTTTTGCTCGGTCAGAGGTGGAGATACCAGTTGTGGTACCATGACCGATCAAGTCAACGGAAACGGTAAAAGGAGTTTCGAACGTAGCGGTGTTCTTTCCTACCATTAAATCCAAATCCAGCTCCTGACACCTGTCTTCCGGGATAGAAGCACAGATCAGCCCCCTACCTTCCTTGGACATGAAGTTGATAATATCAGGTGTTACTTTTTCTGCCGCGCAAATAAAGTCTCCTTCATTCTCACGGTCTTCATCGTCAACTACTATGATGACTTCTCCATTTTTTACGGCTTCAATGGCCTCTTCTATTTTATCTAACATCATCCAATTAGTACGTTTCCAAGGGTTTTCGCGATCTCAACCGATATCTTTTTTAACTCATTTATGTCGTCTAAAAGTTCATCAATTTCAACCTCGTCTGTTGTATGTTTTAGTTTATTTGTCTCTTCCTCAATCAGCTGCTGTAATATCCTGAATTTTAGTCGCAGTACGTTGGTGTAGGTAACGTCTCTCAGGAATTCAGTCTCTCGCGGCACGTAGATCTGATACTTCTCACTCCAATTTTCGCTAATCTCATATTTCTCTGTACTTAGGTCAATGACCGTTTTTTTTATCTCTTCGTCTTCGTGATTGAGTAAATACTCGCCATCGATGATTTCCCCTTGGTCTAGCTTTTCCCGAAATATTTCAACTATCCTCCGGTAAGTCTCATTGGTAAACTGAATTTCGTCTGCTTCGTTCAGAAAATATTCGATCAGGTTCTGATCTTGCATTTCCCGGGTTTGAATTTTGTTCTTACCATAGTTCACCAGTACCCTGATGCTTTCTTTCTCCTGAAATTCAATGATCTTAGCAATATCCAGATTGTCAACAAGCTGCTCCTGTTCCATTGGAAATGGAGGAACCTCTTCAAACGCTGGTTCGGGCCGATCTAATTTCTTTTGGCTTTTTCGATTCTCGATCAGAATCTTATTCTGCTCTGCTACCAAAACAGACTCGGCTATCCCCAAAAGGTCACTGCATTCCTTGATGTAGACCGTCCGTTTGACTGGATCATTTATTTTCGTAATGCTGGAAACAATGTCCTTGATGACCCCTGCTTTTTTTACCGGGTCATTACCCGTATCATCCAATAAGACTTTGGTCTTAAACCTGATGATGTCTTGCGCTTCTTCACCCACATAATCGCGAAAACCTCCTGCACCCAATTGCTTTGCATAGCTATCTGGATCCTCTCCTTCCGGCAAAGCAACAGCCTTCACATTGAGATCTCCCTGAAGCAAAAGATCTATCCCTCGCATTGAAGCTTTGATCCCTGCCTGATCCCCATCGAAAATCACGGTCACATTCTCTGAGTATCTTCTGATCAACTTAACTTGATCTTCTGTCAGGG
>JABSPG010000871.1 GCA_013214445.1 Ekhidna sp.
TCGGATTGGTAGGAATGTCGAAGATGAAGTCTTCCTTCTTCCCATTAGTAGATTCAAAAGTGATCAATATCGCTTTGACCTACCCCGGTGCTTCACCTTTTGAGATAGAACAAGGAATTATTCTAAAAATAGAAGATAACCTGAAAGGAACCGTCGGAATTGATCGAGTGCTTTCCACAAGTAATGAAAATGCAGGATCAATCAGGGTAGAGATCGAAAAGGGGCAAGATATTGATCTGATGCTTCAGGAGGTGAAGAACGCCGTTGACCGGGTTCCATCCTACCCTACCGGAATGGAACCTCCTGTCGTTAGCAAGCAGGAAAACTTTAGGACAACCATCTCATTCGCTCTAAGCGGAGAAGGCATTAGTCTAACTGCCTTGAAAGAAATTGCAAGGGGCATTGAAAACGACATGCGAGCAATCCCTGGCATATCTCAAGTAACAATATCAGGATATCCCGACGAAGAGATAGAAATAGCTGTTCGAGAAAAAGACCTGCTAGCCTATAACCTGAGCTTCAATGAGGTTGCTCAGGCTGTTTCTAGAGAAAACATCATTACATCAGGCGGAAATATCAAAACAGACATTGAAGAATACCTCATCCGGGCAAACAGTCGATCTTATGTAGCTAGAGAACTTGACTTTTTGGTAGTCAAAGCCGAAAATAACGGGAACGTAATTCGGCTTAGAGATGTAGCAAACGTAAGAGATCGCTTTGCAGAAACACCTAATGCAAGTTTCTTCAATGGAGAAGTAGCAGTAAACATCGCTGTTAGTAACACAAATGATGAAGACCTGATTTCCTCTGCGGCCAAGGTGAGAGACTATATCGGCGACTTCAACCAGATGTATCCAGAATTGGATTTGAATGTGGTAAGCGATTCCTCCATCACATTAAACCAACGAACAGCACTTTTGACCGAAAATGCTGCTATCGGGATTCTGCTGGTCCTCATTTTTTTATCCTTATTTCTGAACACTCGCCTCGCCTTCTGGGTGGCACTGGGCCTACCCATTGCTTTTATGGGAATGTTTGTTTTCGCTCCAGGAATTGATATCACGATAAATGTGCTTTCACTTTTTGGGATGATCATTGTGATTGGAATATTGGTGGATGATGGAATCGTAATTGCTGAAAATATCTATCATCACTATGAAAAAGGAAAGAACAGGGTTCAAGCTGCCGTCGATGGTACCCTTGAAGTTATCCCTCCAATCGTTTCAGCGATATTGACCACCCTACTCGCCTTTGGAACATTCCTCTTCTTAGACGGCAGAATTGGTGATTTTTTTGGTGAAGTTTCTCTAGTTGTAATTCTGACACTCTCTGTTTCCTTAATTGAGGCCTTGATCATTCTTCCTGCACACATTGCACACTCCAAAGCCCTCATCAAAGAAGATCCCAACGAGAAAAAAACAGGTATTCCGCTGCTATTTTCAAAACTCAGAAAGATCAATAAAGTAGGAGACAAAATCATCGAATTTTTGAGAGACAAGACCTATGCTAAGGTGCTCGCCTTTAGTCTGAAGAATCGATTTCTGACCCTTGCCATTGCATTTGCAATTTTGATTGTCACATTCGGATCCATGGGTGGCGGAATCATAAGGTCTACTTTCTTTCCTCAGATAGCGAGTGATCAAGTCAGCATCACACTAAAAATGCCTGAGGGCACCAATGTGGCTATTACGGATTCTATTC
>JABSPG010000872.1 GCA_013214445.1 Ekhidna sp.
AGCATACATCTGGGTTGGAGCTAAGCATATGCTTACAGGATATGATCATTTGCTTTTTCTGGTTGGAGTCATCTTCTTCCTCAGGGAGTTTCAACAGATTGTTCGTTTCATCACCGCTTTCACTATTGGTCACAGTATTACGCTCATTTCTGCCACCTATCTTGGGTTTGCCGTGAATGAATACCTCATTGATGCCATTATAGGGCTGAGTGTCTTCTACAAAGGGTTTGAGAACCTGGGACTATTTCAAAAAACACTGAAGGTCAATCCTCCCCACCTCCTCAATATGGTTTTTCTGTTTGGTCTTATACACGGACTGGGGTTATCAGCAAGACTTCAATCTTTTACAGTGGATCAAGAAGGTATCTTCATGAAGATTATCAGTTTCAATTTGGGTGTGGAATTAGGACAAATAATTGCGCTAATCCCGATTGTATATGTGATCAACTTATGGCGAAAGAAAGAGAGTTTTGAGCCTTTCTTCAAAGCAACAAATACTTACTTGATTATTGCGGGCATTGCCCTTGCTTCATATCAGCTCTGGCAGCTATTTAGCTAATCAATATGTTGAAGAAACAGTTTATCTTTTTCGTTTCCAGATGGATTCAAAATTTGTTCGATAATTTTAGCGCATCAGTAAAAACAGAGATTTTTCATGAAAAAGATCATTAACTCCGCCAAAGCCCCTGCTCCCATTGGCCCTTATTCTCAGGCAGTACGTTCTGGAGATACACTCTATGTTTCAGGACAAATTCCATTGGATCAGTCGATTGATAAACTTGTCGAAGGGTCAATAGAGGAAGAAACTGAGCAAGTGATGAAGAACCTGAGCTTTATATTGGAAGAGGCTGGTCTTTCATTTGAGCATGTGCTAAAGTGTTCCATATTCGTATCTGATATGGGAAATTTCTCTCGAATCAATGCCGTTTACGGTAAGTATTTTGAAAATAATCCACCTGCTAGAGAAACTGTTGAAGTAAGCGGTCTTCCAAAAGGAGTGAATGTCGAGATTTCGTGCATCGCTTCTTTCTTTTAAAACCTTGGATCGAATTTGACTCCCTAGATCCTTATTTTTGCGCCAATTAAAATCATAGATGGAAAACGTAAGAGTAAGATTTGCCCCTAGTCCTACTGGAGCCCTCCACATTGGAGGTTTAAGAACTGCATTGTTCAATTACCTATTTGCAAAAAAATACAATGGTCAGTTCATCCTTCGTATTGAAGATACCGACCAAACCAGGTATGTGGAAGGTGCAGAAAGCTACATAAAGGAAGCATTAGCTTGGTGCAATATCTCTCCGGACGAAGGTCCAGATAAAGGTGGAGAGTTTGGTCCCTACAGGCAATCTGAAAGAAAAGACATCTACCGCCAGTATGCAGAAAAACTGATTGCCGACGGCAATGCCTATTATGCTTTTGATACGCCCGAAGAATTGGATCAAATGAGGGAGCGACTCAAGGAGTCAAGGGTAATGAATCCGCAGTACGACACTGTCACTCGAACAACCATGAAGAATTCTCTCACACTGTCCAAAGAAGAAGTTGAGGAGAGATTGAAGAATGGTGATCCGTACGTCATACGAGTCAAAATCCCCAAGAAGGAAGAAGTTCGACTAAATGATATTATCCGAGGCTGGGTAATGGTGCATACAGAAGTGCTGGATGACAAAGTGCTGATGAAATCGGACG
>JABSPG010000873.1 GCA_013214445.1 Ekhidna sp.
TAATCATGGCTTCGATAGTTTTAGTGCTAATAGTGCTTATGAGAATGCGGCTCGCGGTGATAATTTGTACACACGAGCAGGTGTACGAGGGGCATTTAATACAGTCGCCGAAAAAGGACGTATTTTCTTTGAAGAAGGTGAAATGGTTCCTCGTATGACTGCCTATGGTGTTGCTGTACGGGAGTGGCTAAGTGACCCTAAATTGAATCCTAACAAGCTTCCTATAGATAGTAAAGAGGGAAGTCGGTATATAAGTCAACGTACTAATACCCTTACCCTTGGCATGACAAGAGCAGATATACAACAAGGTTTACAGTCTAGCGTTGGAGGTCTAATAGGTCAGTTTCAATCTTATCCTCTACGTGCTTTAGATGCTATAGTATTCCCCTCGAAAGGTCTCTCTGTTGCGGAAAGACGTCGGATGGTACTCGGCTATTTAATGATGTATGGTTCAGCAGGTATCCCTATGATGGACTCTCTTGCGGACTATCTCGTGGAATCCGGTTTTGTAGGGGATTCTAAGACAGCCCATAAAATTCTATATAATGGTGTTGTAGATGGATTCATAATGGCAACTACAGGCGAGAACACTAACTTAGCTTCTCGTGGTGGTTTAGGGGATTGGGCTTCGGGTCTAGTCCGTGATATTATGGATAAGAGATTTGTTGAGGTTGTAACTGGCCCCGCAGGTAGTACCACAGGAAGCGCTTTAGATACAATTACTGATTACGCAAAAGCTTGGAATGCAGGTTTTAATCCCGACCCTTCTCGGATTGTCCCTGGAGTGGTAATGGATTTAGCTAAACAGGTGAGTGGTTTTAATAACCTCTATAGAACGTGGATTGCTTTCCAAACAGGGAAAGTCTACGACAGCCGAGGCAACCAATTCATAGAAATTTCTAATAAGGGAGCTTTGCTTCAGTTGGCAGGGTTTCCTCCACAAGCCTATGCTAATATAGGTGAGATATATAGAAACCAAGATAAACGCAAAGAGGTTATACGTCTTCATACGGAACTTCTTGTAAAACTTCATTTGGATTTTGCAAGAGCAAAAACACCACAAGAAAAGAGAAAAATATCTAATATGATTAATGCTGCGAGTCAATATGCTGCAAGTGATGGCCTTGACCAAGAAGTCAATGCTGCGGTAGTTCGACAACTTACTGGAGACAGTACATACGATAACTTAGTAAGGGATTCTTTCTTAGAAAGCCGTTTAGGTGAGAAGGGTGTTCTTTCTACAGAAATGGAGGCTATTGAAGATGGCAACTGAGTTCACAAGAGATATTAAGCCTATTGATTTACAGAGTACACCTGTTATCCCTGAGCCTACAGGTTCTGTAGTAGCCGATGTAGCAAACCTTGCTAGTACAGGTTTCCAAGTATTTGCGAGAGAGCAAAACAAACAGAGAGAGGCACGTACATCTCAGCTAACCCAAAGACTTGGTGATTTAGAGGTAGAGCTTACACAGAACGGTCTTAGCCGCACAGCGGTACTAGAGCGTCTGGACTCTGAAATTAAAAGGATGGCCCCAGACCCAAGTACACAGAGCTACCTCCGTCAGCAGTTCGGTTCTCAACGAGGGGCGTTTGTACGCAACCAGTTAGTACAGCAGATTAACAATGAAGAGTTGCAACGACAAGCGCAAATAGAAGCTGAATTCCAACAAGCTGTTAGTAATAATCC
>JABSPG010000874.1 GCA_013214445.1 Ekhidna sp.
CGCTTAACGAATTTCTGTGAGGGTACTGATGCGGTTACAGCAGAGATTAAGATCATAGATCCCTTGGATGCAGATCCAGGTGATGAGGAAGAGGACGACTATACTAATTACACTTTTGCCTGGACCGTGGGAGGTAGTGCAGTAACAGACCTTGACCTAGATACTTTGGCAAATACCATCGAATTTGTTCCTACGACATCATCATTCAACATTGCGGTTACGGTGACGGATTTGAACGGTTGTTCGGAGAGTTTCTCTGAAGATCATGAGTTACAGACACCACCGAGTTTGGATATTACAGGTATTACGAGTAATCAAGCGTTTTGTGTTGATCAAGACACGACGACTGTAACATTAGGTATTTCGGATGCCACGCAAGATGGAGATAACGTTGCTAATAGTGACTCTAATGTAGGTGCAGATATAGTTAGTTGGTCAGTTGACTCTTATTTGGAAGGAAATTCGGGTTTTCCAGTAACAATTCGTTCAGGTATGGGAGATCCATTGCCCACTAATATTGATTTCAAGGCATGGCATACAGACGCTAGTCTTGGAGGCAGTGAGGTAGGGGGTTTAAGCTCTTACCATACAATCACAGTGTTTTATACAGATTCTACCCGTCAGTATCAAGGAGTATCAACTTTGTGTGAGTCAAGTCATTCAGAGACGATTATTATCCATCCGGATCCCCATGTGAGTATCGAGGTGAATGGTGTGGATATCAATGCTGCAGATTTTGGGGATGGTTTTGATGAGTTCTGCTACGATCAGGAAGATGTAGTGTTGCAGGGTGTACAGTATGTATATGATTTAAGTGGTATTACGGATACGATCAATTTGAACTCTGGTCAGTTTGTGAGTAATCAGACAGGGAACTTAGGAACCAACATTGGTCAGGCAGTATTTGATCCTTCTGCCCAGCATGATGCGTTCCATGATTCAACAAGCAAATTCCTGAACCAGTCAACGATAGAAGTGACGTTTAATTTTGAAGACGGCAATACGTGCGTTAATTCAGCTGTCATTGATTTGTTTGTGAATCCAGAGCCTGAGGTGTTATCAGTTACCGGGTTACCTAGTTCGGATTTAGCCTCCGGTCGTACTTCAAACAACATCCGCTTAACGAATTTCTGTGAGGGTACTGATGCGGTTACAGCAGAGATTAAGATCATAGATCCCTTGGATGCAGATCCGGGCGATGAGGAGGAGGACGACTATACTAATTACACTTTTGCCTGGACCGTGGGAGGTAGTGCAGTAACAGACCTTGACCGAGATACTTTGGCAAATACCATCGAATTTGTACCGACTACAAACTCGTTCAATATAGCGGTGACGGTGACAGATTTGAATGGTTGTGAGGAGAGCTTCTCAGAGGATCATGAATTACAAACTCCACCGAGTTTGGATTTGACGGGCATTACGGATGATGAATCCTTCTGTGCGGATGATGATAATCCTACGTTGGGCTTAGTTGATTCGAATACCGATGGAGATGGCAATACGAGTGCAGATAATGGCACGTTTGATTTAGCAAATGTGACGAGTTGGACAGTTGATTCCTATCTGGAAGGCAATGGAGGTTCACCGGTTACGATTTTGTCAGGCTCTGGGGATTTACCGACGATAGATTTGGATGCATGGCATACAGATGCACGTTTAGGCGGCATGTTAGTCGGAGGGGT
>JABSPG010000875.1 GCA_013214445.1 Ekhidna sp.
ATGATGCAGAAATACTAGGATAAAGGATAGACTGTTGATCAGATTCCACAGTAGAAGACCAGTCGTTTCTGGCTTGCACATTCAAGTAAAGAAAATCCTTGTAGTCTAAGTTAATACTTGTATAAACTGCATATAGGTTTTCAGCACTTCTAAACTGAATATTCTGAAAGCCCGGATTTGCAAAACTGTTATTTGGACCAGTTGCACTGAAGTTAGCGTGCTCGATAAATCCAAATGTACTTTGCCCCGTACTTTCCAGACCATCTCTGTCATAGCGATCCAATCTTGCATTCAAACCAACTAGAGCAGTCAATCGTAGATCACTACTAAGGTCCTTGCTGTAGTTAATCAATCCAGTATGATCAAATATATCATTTCTGATGTGAGTGGTTCTGTAAAGTCCTTGATCAAGAATTGGATTCGCAGGACCAGGGCCTATACCAGAATTAATGATGTACTCTTGAAATTCATAGTATGTGTCATAACCTCCTCTATACGTCACTGTCAAGTTGTCAAGGATATCATAAGACAATGACATCTTTCCAGTTAAACGCGTAGTTGAAGAAGTAGCTGAAGTATTCTCTACCAACCAATTAGGGTTTGGAATATCGTTACCCGCTCTGTAGTATACACTTTCATTGGTTATCGGGTTTTGGAACGGTAATCCATTCAAGTCAACCGTTCTAGGTGTATACAGAATGTTTGCATATATCGCGGACCCAGAACCTGCAGCACTACTACCTGTGGATGCTCCTAGTGGGGGTGCCTTTGTATCCGTAACAGCAACGTTGATTGATGTATTCAACCTCATTCTGTCCGAAAGCTTGGTGTCAAAACCAAGACCTACATTTAATTTATCCAAAGTGTTATTCGGAAGGAACCCATCCTCTGTAGCGTAACTAATGGTAGAGTTGATGCTAGTATTGCCTGATCTTCCTGACAAGCTCAATGAAGTTTGAGAAGCAAGACCTGTGTCAAAGAATGGAGCAGCATTATCATACGCTCTGTATGCATATTGCGTTCCTCCAAACTCATCAGCAAATGCAGCCGCTAAAGCCGGATCTCTGAACTGAGAGTAAGGGTGAGCTACACTATCAACATTATCTATTCTATCGCCCCAGTTACTGAAGAAGAATGCAGGGAACTGGTGGAAACCATTTCCATATACGTCTTGATATTCAGGAAGGGAAGCAATTTGCGTTGCGTAAACGCCTTGAGTAATACTTACTTCAAAATCATCGTTCTGTGCACCAGCACTTCCTGTTTTTGTAGTAATCAATACCACACCATTTCGTCCTTGCTCTCCATAAAGAACAGATGCACTCAAGCCCTTCAAAACTTCGATACCCGCAATGTTATTGGGATCTAGATCTAGAAAACGAGAAGAACTGTTCAATGATCCTCCAGTAAATGTTGACTGAGTGTTTGTATTGGTATTAAATGGTACACCATCCACAATAAATAATGGCTGGTTAGTTCCGTTTATAGAAGTATAACCTCTAATGATGATGTTCATACCAGCACCTGTAGTACCACTTGTTTGCGTGATATTCACACCGGCAACTTTACCATTGAGTAGCTGAGCAACGTCATTGTTAGGCTTTCTTTGCAAATCCTCACCTGCTACGGAAGCTACAGAGTACCCAAGAGCTCTTTTCTCACGCTGGATACCTT
>JABSPG010000876.1 GCA_013214445.1 Ekhidna sp.
ACCAACAAATTCATTCTGAATAGTGCCATCAGGTTTGGGGCCAACATTCAACAGGAAATTTCCGCCCTTTGAAACTACATGACACAGTCTTCTGATGATATCTCGTGTGCTTAATATATCATTTCCGTATGGGTTGTACCCCCAACTGGAGCGATCCATCGTGTAGCACACTTCGAAGGGAACATTCCTGCCCTCTTTATCTTGAAATCCATTTGCTGGAATGTAGTTTTCAGGTGTCAAATAACCCCCCATTTTCCCTGTATATGCCAATCGATTATTGATGATCAAACTGGGGTTTCGCCCTAGCATATCTTTCCAAAATTGGTTCAACCCGGGGATATCGCGCATATCCTTTTGCCAGTCGAACCAGATAAGTTGAGGGTCATAACTGTCCTGCAACTCCTTCACCTGATTCTGGACATAAGTGAAATAAGCAGAAGAATCAGGAGATGGGTTTACCAGTGATTGATCCCAGTAACTTCTGGATGGAATGTACTCAGGATGGTGCCAATCGAGCATACTGTAGTAGGTGCCAAACACGATCCCATCCTTCTTAGCTTGCCTTGAAAGTTCACCGATAAGATCTCTCCTAAAAGGGGTTTTAGAAATATTCCAATCAGTATATTTTGAATCAAAAAGACAAAATCCATCATGGTGCTTGGTAGTGACCACCATGTATTTCATTCCGGCATCTTTTGCCAGTTCAGTCCATTCTGCTGCATTGAACTTCGAGGGATTGAAACCTTTTCTGATTTCATCGTACTTGGAAAAAGGAATGTTAAAATGCTCAATGGCCCATTCATTATATCCGATCTCCGAGTACAACCCAAAATGGATGAACATGCCAAATTTGGCATCTTGCCACCACTCCATTCGACCACTGTAGCCTGCACTATCCACTTGTATCAAACGGCTATTCTGAGCAGTCGAGAAGTGAAATAGCATTGCGAACCCTACAGAGATTGCAAATCGAATAATAAGCTGAACTATTGAGTTAATCATTTGACTTTTCTAGGGTTATCGGTTGTATCCATCTTATTAATTACTTCATTTAACAATTGCCCTTCAATGAGCACATGGCTAAGGTTTAGATTCAACACGTTGGAAATATCCATAGGCTCTTCATTTTCTACCGAATCGATGGAGCAATGTTCAATCAAAATATTCTCCAATGGTTGTTCACTCCATCCTTTAATTCTGATCCCGTGGTTAGCCTTTTTCACTTCTGTATTGGAGAGAAAGACATTCTTAAAGGTGGGAATGTGAGGACTTTTGGTATCTCCATCATAATTTGGAACTAACGTAACCAAAGATTCTACCCGATTGGCTTTGGTATTTGTCATGTAGACATTCTCGATCGTTCCTCCTCTTTTTCGACTGCTCTTTAGGTACAATAGGCTGTAAATCCTTTGAGGGGCTACATTATCATGAGCATATACATTCCTGACGTCTCCTGACATCTCGCTACCAATAGCCACACCATGATGTCCTCTAAAAACCGAATTTCGGATGACAATATTTTCTGAAGGTCCACCTAAACGACCATCCACAATGTATTCACTCTCTAAATCCTCCAGTACTGTTCCTGCGACATCCACACCATCTCTGCCTTCTTTATCCCTGCCTGCTTTTATAGCCACATTATCGTCATGGTTGTTAAACATGACATT
>JABSPG010000877.1 GCA_013214445.1 Ekhidna sp.
ACCGCATCCTCTTATCTCAACACCAAGCTTTTCAGCTTTTCCTTTTAGAGAGCCTAGTACGTACTCATCAATGGCTTCTTTGTTCTCCAACAATTCATCCAAAGTCAAAGTACCTATGAACTCTCTCAATGCGAACTGCATGAAGATGTACAGTTGCTTTTCATAGTCTTTGTTATCAACTACTGCTTTTGTCACATCCACCACTTTGTATTGAGTGTAGAAGCTAATCCTCAAGGCTGCTTTGTCCTTGGTCAAGATTTCCTGACCAGAAACTTCTAATTGCAATTGCCTCAAGTCGACTTTTGAAACCGATACTTCCTTTGCATTTTTCCAGAAGTAGTATTCTCCTGGTCCCAAAATTCTATCAACCTTGTTGTCGACGAACAAGACTCCATTTTCGTAAGAATCAATCTTGCAGATTCTTACATAAGGAACCAAATCCTTTCTTTTGATTGACAAAAGATCTATCGCTTCAGTGATCTCGATTTTACTCAAATCTGCTTTGACGAAGGAATATTCGGTCACTCCTTTCCAGAAAGCATATCTCCCTGGAGTCAATACGGCTTGAAAGTTGCCATTCTCATATTGAATAGCAAGCTCATTATCGCCGACTTCAACAACAATAAGATGTTCAACCAATCTTTCATCCCTCAAAAGCACATTAAGTTCGATTGAAGGATAGAATGGCTTGGACAAATCGTACTTTACGACTGTCTCTAATGGTTTTATCCAGTGTAAACCTTGAGTGATCACTCTTTTGTAATCACCCTTTCTGAATACTAAACCAACTTTACCAGCATTAATTCTGATCCTTTTCATCGTTATATATTTATTGGTTAAAAAATTCTTCTAAATAGAAAACAGTGTAGACTTAGCCATCTTTCGAATGTGGAATCATGATTCAGCATGAATCGAGTGAATCAGTTTTCTTAAGGGGGATCATCTTTTCTCATTTATCATTGATGATCAATGGTACTCAGTGTCTGCCTCAAGAAAAGCAATCTTGTCTTTTCAAAACGGTATCCTCACTAATTCAAGACATCTCCAGACTGCTAAATAATCCGAAGACTACTTCGCAGGCTAAGCCTATTCTGCTTTCAGAATGGTACCAAGTTTTAGAAGCTGGCGGCTTCAAACGGAACCTAAATCCGGCGTGTTACCAGTTACACTATCTCAATTAACAGTTGAGAGTGGGATTCGAACCCACAATTCTTGCTGTTCTAACCACTGAACTATCACACTCTAAAGTGTGAGAGGGAGTCGAACCCTCGTCCTGCAAGGTGAGAAAACAACTTCCAGTTTGAGCAGCATATCCCGATCCATAGGGACACTGTGGAGCTATACAGAAACTCTCACCAGGTCTCAATACTTTCCGCTTTTCCATGCTTCCCTTTAGGGGAAGATCTTTAGTGCTAAAGCACAATATTTTTCAATATGTAAGAACATCTTTCGAGCCCCCGACGGGATTTGAACCCGCACTCTCCCAATTATTGGGATTAGCCTGGAGCCGGGGTTAACACGCTTCCCTACTAAGCTTCTCTGAGAGGCTGTTCGGTGCTGTGACCTACTGGGCTATTAACCTCGATTCAATCTTCCGGAAACCCGTACTCCTGCAACCGGTCTTACCATGTTTTAACGCGCTCTGCCTCTTGGAGCTACAGGGGC
>JABSPG010000088.1 GCA_013214445.1 Ekhidna sp.
GTCTAGAACATGAACGAATTAGACCTGAACACACCCCCTGGGGCCGTTAAGCACTCCAGATAGGCCAACCATGCTCATCAATAGGCCACGTCTTCTTACCGCGCTCTTGCCTTTGCTTTTCACTGTTGTGACAGGTTGAGCATAATGTTTGTAAGTTATCCCATTCCCAGAACAGATGAGGAAAGTCTTCCGCTCTCTTGATATGGTCACAATGTAGCTCGCTTGTGTTTGGCTTTACACATCCACATGATTGGCATTGAAATCTATCGTGGGTTAGTCTTTCCCATCTTAGCTTTTGCCATCGTGCAGTTGATCGCCAGCGTTGAACTTGAGTTTTAATATATTACCCTCTTAGCTGCTTGCACCGTTCCTATACCCTGATAGCGTTGCACCGCATGTCAGGCCGTGCCGGTGTGCTTCTTAGGCGCGAACATACTCAAGCTAGACCCTTGGGTTATGGCCTTGAAAGGTGCACGGGACATGATTGGAAGTGAGCTAACCGTTGCCTGTGGGGCGTAGGTTTATCTTTAACAAAACCCTCACTTAGTTTTATTGCAATCCATAAATCATAAGGTCGCTATTGTTATGGATACCTAATAACGAAATTTAACGGGCTTTCGAAAATTAAGACGATTGAGAACTCCCAACCCCTTGCACCCGATTTGAATACAAAAACGAGGCGTTAGCCCCGAATGATGGATTAATGTACCATCTGTTACCAGCCGATGTTCTTATGTGTATCACTGGGATAAATTTGACTGACCCGCCGTTACGCGCAAATCACCATTGTCCACACAATGAAGTTATGAATACTATTTGTCAACCCATGTTCTTGTTTATTCCACTATTTGTTCGTTGTATGCTCTAATAATTTACGTCAAATAACTTCTGATTCATATTCAGTGATGATAGCAACCTTTGCACCGCAAGAAATAACAGGCTTCCCATCTTGTGAAGAGACTATACGCGCTACAACGTCACCATTCTTATCTTTAATTGCCAGTGTGTGAGCACGTTTTTGGACCTTGCCAGATGGTGTATTGCTGACCCTAATTACTGGCTGCGGGTCAACCCAATTTCGCTTATTATTCGAATAGATCAGGTTCTTGCATATTGATATATAGTTCACGCTACTTTCCTTCCTTTGCTTTCATATCCCCAGAGGATTGCAAGCTCACATAGATTTTGCTTAAGTAATGTGGATTGCTGAGATTGAAATTTATTATAACTCTTCTTGTGCATTGCTATGCAGTAATCTTTTATAGATAGGCCATCACCTGCGATTTTTTCCACACGTAGCAGGTCTTGGATATCCAGAGCCATGGTTGCCTCTGCGATTACGTCCATTGCCGCTATTTGGTAGTCCTGTAGTGGCTGCGTAACGCCTGATGTGTCCACACGGTCAACCGAATAGTCTATTGCGCCTCCATCTGATCCCTGACAGATTGTATGAGCGTTTTGAAATTTACATGCAGCCAGGTATTCAGCTTCAGTGAGTGTCTTACGCCGATACATGTATAGGATTGGATCATTGCCTACGCGCCTGATAACGCGGTCTGTGCCGTTGCCCAATGGGCTTGGGACATCTTCAGCAATAAACCCCGCAGGGATCTTGTCACGCTTCTTAGCCGCTTTTGTCTTTGGCATGTATCAGTTATCCTCGTTTAAACTGCGCGCTCGCATCTGTATCGAAATGGTTTAGAGTTCATCTTTTTCAGTGTTTCAACCATGCTCTCGCATTCACCAGCCTTGGTGAAATGGTACTCTTTACGCTCTTGGACTAACTCACTTTGTGGATTTAAAATCATAAATACGAGTACCAACTTGTACATTAGATTTCTCCTATCCTCTCTAAGGTGAAGGGTTCTCCGTTCATGAGGAGTTGGCGATTGAATATTGCCTTTAAGATTTTATCGTAAGCATGGAACACGGTTGAATGATCACGGCCACCAAAGTGCTTACCAATCACTGTCAAATCCTTACCCGTCATCTTTTTACTGATAAACATCGCAACTTGCCTAGCAAGGACGATCTCTCTTTTTCTCCCGCTTGCATCAAGCTCTTTTATCGTCGCGAAATGCGCAGAAATCTTCGTGTTATTTAGCTCCCAGCTATTAGCTAAAACTATGTATTTAATGTCGCGAATATCGAAGCGAGATGCTTCGTCTGGGGCTTTGTTATCTGGATTTATCAATGACTGATGGTGGTAATAAGCCTTGATGTGGTTGATGAACGGTCGCCCCTTAAAAACGGGCTTGGCCTTTTTGCGCGGCTTAAGCCTTTCTGCAAGTTGCACTTTCGGCGGCTCAATCAAGCGAGGCTTCATAGCCTGCATTTGTCTACGCTTCAAGCGCTCTTGACGCTCGGCTTCGTACTGTTGAGCTACAGAACTAAATGTTGGGCGATACGGTGCTGATACTACTATGTTCATGAAATTACTCCACTGACGATTTGAGAAAATCGCTTCTTGTTTTCGTTTAATTGCTCTTGAGAAAAGTTATGGATGGCTTCCGTCTCGATTAATCGCGCACGACGAACCTTGAGGAAAATCTGTCTGCGAACCTCTTGCGCAAACATGGCCGGCGAAGGTCTGAAGGTTTTGTGCTGGCCCTCTACCTCGCCTCGGATGAAAGCTTTCACCGCGCCCTTAACCGCGTACAGTGGGGATGGATCCAAGGCCATGAGATAACCAGCAACAGCCAAGGACATTTCAAAATCCTCTTGTGAGCGTGTCGGCATGTTGGCAAACAAAATCTTGAACTGATCAATCACATCGTCTTCACTTGCCTTCGGTAACGCCTCAACCATTTGGTCAATCGTTGCCTCTTTCGGAAAATGAAATTCACCATCCTTAACCGTAGCCAGACTTGAGTTGTTTATTTTTATGATATCGCTCATTGAAAGGTTCCTTGGTTTGTTTTGAAGCTGTCGAGAATATCCATCTCGCTAACCTTCGTTTTGCGCTGAAACTGTTGGGGGGATTTCTTTTGCCCGTCCTCGTACTTGCGGCGAACCCAATTGCGCCAAGTTGCAGGCCAGTCTTTTTTTGTAGCCTTGGCACCGGATGCACCGAGCCAATAATCTTTGAAACCATCGGCCATGAAGCGAATATCTTTTGGCTCAAACCCTAAATCTAAACCAAATTGAAAATCGTCATCTGACAAAACCCACTCAGCCGAAAGTCGTGTCCCACGGCTTGAGGATTTGCTTTGCTCGCCTTTTGGCTTTGAAGGGGGTAAGGGGGTATTATTATCTTCTGAATGAAATGAAGAAGATATATTGTTTATTTGTTTATTTTGTTCTTTTAAAGCGTCTTTTGCTTGCCCTTCATTCGGATTTTTTTCGGAAGTTTCTGCGTCTTTCTTGCGTCCAATATCCTGATAAAGTGAATAATTACAGATAGTTATTTGCGTCTTTCCGCGGGAAGTTTCTGCGTCAATCATGCGTTCATCGTTCAGCCTTTTAAGGAACCCTCGAACCTTTTTGTCAGAACTCCACATCCATTCAGATTGCAATTCTCGTAGCGTTGTAAACAGCTCCCCGCGCTTAACTTCATGGCGTTTTCCGTTTACCCAATGGTTGGTTTCTTCCCATGCTGCATGAGCAATGAGCCATAGCCACGCTTCATATTCAGAGCGTTCAGAGCGCTTGAAAAAAGGATGTGTGATTGATTTACGCTCAACAGCAAACCAACCTTTTAAGCGGTCAGTCATGGTTTCGCCCCGCTTCCTTTTCCATCCATTCCCGTAACGACATATCCTTTTTTGATCGGTTGCAAGATTGGCAGGCGCAAACCAAATTACTAGCGCTTGAATCGCCGCCTTTCACAACAGGCCACAAGTGATCGATCTCAAACGGACCCTCTGTATCACCGCAGTAAACACACATTTCTCCATCTCGAAGTGAGATTTGGTTTTTAATAGATTGTGGTGTAGCAGGACGTGATCCCTGCCTCGATATGACGATAATCGATGTATCTAAAATCCGGATATAATCATCCTGGATATCAAAAAACCTATCCAAATCTCTTTGCGCGTCCAGCCACTGCTTTTTGGAACAGTAGATAATTCTTTTTAAGATTTTGATGTCATTTTCAATTTTTGGATCAGCGGATGGATCAATCATAGTATGAACAGATTGCACACCTAAATGATAAGCGAGTGTGCACGCTATCCCATAATTAACTGGAGACACAAAATGGGTCGGGCTTAGCCTTACGGACAAATGTTCAAGGCTGGGCCAATCTCTTGAAGATGACATTACTTCGTCCCCAGCTCTGATGGTGAGTTATAGGATTGGTTTCTATTGCTCATAGTCTGCAATTCACCAATACGTTTAAAGTGTCAGCAACAACTTTAGCCCGGAAAAAATCTTGCTCTTTCAAGGCTTTGCTATGAGCTTTTTCATAATCACTTTCGGGAGCTTCCATAGACCATAAAATTCGCTCATCTAATTCATCTTTAGTTAAATCAACCACTGAATGAATCTGTTTTTCGTCATCAGAACTATCCAAGAACACTTGGATATACCTTGTTATAGATGAAGCTATTTCTTGAGCTTCAAGTAACGTCTCTGGTCTAATTTTCATCCTTATTGCTCCATTGGTGTTATTGTTACAAAGCCATCATCTTCGATAGCGTCTTGTGAAAACGTGTTTTTCGCCTCAATGATGAAGCAAACATTGCCATTTTTGACAGGCTCTGAAATTACGGATTTTTCTAAATCGAAATGGTAGTCATCGATGCCCATTGCATCTGATAGACCGTCTAAATATGCCTTCATTGACGCATCCAGGTTATCTTTGTCGCGTCTTCTGCGGTTAGGTGGAGAATAAACCCGTGTGATGCTCACAGCGCTTGTTTTGATCTTGTGCAAGCCTTCACTCATACCAGCCCAATAAGCGTTTTTACGCGCGTTCTTGGCAATTCTGGCCTTTACTGCCCAATGTACCCTTGCATTAGGTGAGAGGTTTTTGTCAGGCCATGGAAGATTGATTGCGAACTTCATGCTGCGTCCCCATCGTCAAACATGTTGATTTGATTTCGTTTGATGTCTGTGTTCTCAGGAGGGGCAACAAATAAGTCTGTTTGCTGGTAGGCTTTCTCAACACGCTCGCACGCTATGTCGAAGTAATCAGGATCTAGCTCTATGCCTATGCCAGAACGTCCTAGCTTGGCACATGCTACGAGTGTTGTTCCGCTACCCATGAAAGGGTCAATAACTACGCCACTTGTCCACTGAATAACTGAATACATAAGATCAATGGGTTTTTGAGTGGGATGAAGCGCATTGTCTGTTCTTGCGCAACGAATTACATCTTGCGGCCTGCCATTAGGAAAGAAATGATTGTTTCCATTGTAAAACGCGGCAACTTCGGTTTGCCTTGCGTGCTCATGATTCAGATCGCCCATAGACCAATTATTTTTGACCCATGTTACAAGACTTTTTGGCTTTGGGATGTCGTAAATATTATCCCATCTGCAGAATATGTATTTGCTGTGATCTGCGTCCAAGCCACAACACCACTCAAGAAGCAGAACGTTATCATCGTTTGCTATTTTTTTATGGTGAGTTGTTCTATGATTTGATTTGAAAGACATTCCATAAGGTGGGTCTGTGACAACTGCATCCACCTTACCAAGCGTTGGCATGACTTCCATGCAGTCACCCAAATAAAGCGTTTGATCGCCGATAACCTCTTTGCGCTTCCAAGGAGTGGTCATTTAGCCTTCTTCCTCTTTCTTCCGAGCCACAAAATCAGCCATTCCAGTAGCAATCTCATAATGTTCATGGGCGACTCTTTCGTGTTCGATGTTGGCTTCTACCCGTGCACACGCTGCTTGGTATGCATTGGCAATGGCTGCGAAATTTGAAAGAAGCATGTCCTTTACCTCGCCATAGACAAGGCGACGAATTAGGCTTGGTTTGACACCGTATTTTATGCTTAGCCTATGTGTTGCGGCCTCTTGCGTGTCACCCCATCCACGCAGTTCTGAATTGACCAAATATCTAGCCATCTCTTGCGCTGAATTAACCGTTATCCGTTCCATCGGAAAAATCTTCCTTTCGTTACTCTTAACTTTCTGACTCATCGTAATTCCTTTGTGGTTAGTTGTTCTTGCGACAGAACACTCACAAAGGAATTGAATTTGAAAGAGCAAGACAAAGTGAAATCCAAGTTGGCGACGGAGACGACACCCCGTCCTGCTCTTAACCCACCGCATTTGGGAAGCGATGAATTTAAATCTTTAGGTCAAGCCTCAAGCGAACTCATCGCGAAGCTGACAAACAGGGCGAAGGCGGGAGCCATATCGGGAGAAAACACTCAACCGCCTTCTAAGATGATGCAGGGAGAAAACATCATCTATTTGAACTCAAAGGGCATGAAGAAACGCCCACCAAATCGACAAAATGACAAAGCAAGCGACGATGATGAAAATCATAATTCCTGCCGTTTGTTTTATATCTTTCAGTGACATCATTCTGCTGGCTCCTGATTTGGGTAAATATCAGGTCGCAAAATACTTTTGGGAATGCCGGTAAGTGAGCTAATCGCTATCACACGTTCGGCTGTGACACGCCGCTCGCCTGATTCATAGTATGACCATAAAGTTTGCGAAATACCAAAAAGTTTTGCTGCATCCGCAGATGATAATTTTTTGCTTTTTCGCCATTGCGACAATGAATTAAATTTGTTTTCCATACGGGAACAATATCACAATATGTGATTATGTCAACTATAACAATTTGAAAATTGCAGAAAAACGCAATAAATGCTTTAAAAATCCATGACTTCAAAAAGTGAAAAGCCTCACATAGATATTGGCGTCCGGTTAAAAATGGTGAGAAAACACCTGGGGTATACTCAATCCGACTTTTCAAGAATCCATAATTTCAGCCAGCCTCAATATGCAAACTGGGAATCTGGCTTTAGACGAATACCAATCGAAAGCGCTGCAATACTTGAAGAACGTTATGGCGTAACGTTAGATTTTATTTTTTTAGGCAGACTTAAAACATTACCGCACAATTTAGCGGTCGCATTTGGCGATAGCCCTTTAGATAAATAATATAGATAGCTTAGTGATAGATCGCTTTTTTCGGCTGTATTAATCAAAATATCATCTTTTCTCATACGCAATACTTCCTAGTTTAGTGCAATTAACAAAAAGCCTATTTTCGCAAAGAAATTACTGCAATACGTAATTTTTAATATAAATTTAACTTTTGTTTTCCGTGATTTTGCTTATTGGATTTTTTTTAATTATAATATTTTTGAATTAAAATATCATTTTTTATCACAATTAGTGATTTTTTATATTGCTATATTCACAATATGTGATAATATTATCCTAACAACGCAATTGAAGGGATGATGAAATGAGCAATCAAACAAACGAGCAACAGGCAGTTGAAAACCTAATCATGGAACTGTCTGGCATGATTAAATCAATTCCAAATTGTCAACGTATCAACACAATGAAGGCAATCGGCGCAGCGGTATCGCATACCCTTGTTGAGCTTGGTGATGATTATGCAAACGCACATGGTTTGGATAATGAGCGCCGTTTTGATGATGTAAACGAGCCAATTCAAGAAACGATTGAGCTTATTTATAACGACATTCATTTTTCCATAGACCAGCGTATTGATCGGGAGGTTGCGTAATGATTAGCGCCAATCTCCAAGCAAAATACGCCCGTGAAGACTTTGAGCATTCAAAAGCATCAAAGCGCCGTAAGCGGGTTGAGTTTGCATCGCTTGTTTTTCTGACAATTGCACTAATCGCGCAAGTCGCATGGGCATTGTCATGAACATTTAAAAACTAATCAACGAATGTTTAGACGCGGCAAGAGTTCTTTCTGAAACAGATACCTTTCCTACTGGTCAAGCAATTCTTAAAGACGCTGCAAGAGAGATGGAGCGCCTCATAGATGGCATAGGGGCAATTCGTCAATATGGGCACGATACGCTTTCTGGACCTACGAAAAGAGTTGACGACACAAGAGATTGGCAACGCGAATCCGTTCTTGAAATGACCAATAGGTCTGTACGCCTTCTACGCGGCAACGCATGGAATGAACCAATCGATCAATCCTCCCAAGGAGCAACCAATGAACAATAAACAACAAAACAAACAACAAGAAACAAAGTTGGTTGCTCCTACATCTTGGCAAACAGTCAATTTGATGGCCGCAGAACATGCCAGAAAGCTTGGCCGCGAATGTGAGAAATTAGCCGAAAAAGAAACGGGCTATCACAAAAAATATTGGATGTCGGAAGCGGTTCGTCATTTCAACCGCGCAAACGATTATGAATTTTATGGGAGAGTATGATGGACTGGGAAAAAGCAAAACCATTACTTGAGCAAAAGCTCGACACAAATAACGTTAAAGCGGCCTCAACTGATTTTAACGGGCCTAAAGGCGATTATCTTGAGGGCTGGCATGTCATCAGTGAAGCAAACCGTATCTTTGGCTTTAATGGCTGGTCTTATGAAATCTTATCGTTGAAGCAAGCTTGCGAAGTGACGCTAAACGCAAAAGGCAATAACGTTGTCGCCTATATCTGCACCATTTCCGTGGTGGTTGATGGCGTAACTCGTCAAGACGTTGGCTATGGTTCAGGCATTAGCAAAAGCCTTGGCGATGCTCATGAAGGCGCAACGAAAGAAGCGGTTACGGATGCTTTAAAACGCGCCTTGCGTACATTTGGCAATCAATTCGGGCTTGCTCTTTACGATAAAGAAAAACGCAATCTTGAAGATCCTAAAGCCGCTCAAAAAGAACGCGCAGGCAGTCTTTCGGCTGAGTTGAAAGCTATCGGCACGTTAGACGGTATTCGATCCTTCTGGACCGATAATGTCGATGAAATCAAAACGTTCCCGCAGGTGACGCAAGACTACTTGCAACAGGTTTCAGACCGCAAAGAAGCTGAACTTGAGCAATCACCATTTCAGGAGGCAGCAGAATGAACCAGATAGCCTCTATTGGGCATAACAGCCCACCTACCCCGTTCGATGAAATCGAAACGCGTATTAATGAATTATACGATGAAGCGAAACTATGGCTAGATGGCGAACCAGTCACCAAACAAGAACAGGCTGACGCACTCAATACACTTGCAAATCATATTCGTGATGCTGCAAAACAAGCTGACCAAATGCGAAAAGAGGAAGCCAAGCCGTTCGATGATGGAAAAAAAGAAGTTCAAGACCGTTACAATCCACTCATCCAGAAAGGTAAAGGCAAAACAGAGCTTGCACTCAATGCGGTTAAATCAGCTCTAAAGCCTTATCTTCTTGAGCTTGATCGTATTCAACAAGAGGCAGCGCAAAAGGCACGTGAAGAAGCTGAACGCGCAGAACGGGATGCACAAGCAGCAATGCAACATCGCGACCCGTCAAATATTGAACAAAACGAAGAGGCTCACCGATTAGCTGAACAAGCTAAAGCCGCTCAACAGGCTGCGAATAAGGCAAGCAACGCAAAAGCACATGCAAAAGGTGCTGGACGCGCAACAGGCTTACGGACGCGCACTAAGGTTTCAATTGTAAACGAGCGCGATGCAGCAGCATGGGCATGGAAGCACGACCGCGAGGCATTGATGATTTTCGTACTAACACAAGCTGAGAAAGCTGTTCGAGCTGGTGCAACAAAGCTTGAAGGCTTCAACATAACAGAAGAAAAGGTAATTTAAATGCTCAATTCATGCAGTTTCATAGGCAATTGTGGCGCAGATCCCGAAATAAAAACACTTCCAAATTCAGATAAACGAGTGGCAAACTTATCACTCGGCGTAACTGAGAAATGGAAAGACAAACAAACTGGTCAAAAGCAAGAGCGCACAGAATGGGTTCGCCTCAATTGTTTCCAGGATGGTCTTGTCGGTGTCATTCAAAGCTACGTCAAAAAAGGCACAAAAATTTATGTCTCTGGCAAGATGGCTACCAGAAAATGGCAAACTCAATCAGGTGAAGACCGCTACTCAACCGAAATCAATATCGACAAGCTAATCCTACTCGATAGCCCAAACAACAACGCCAATTCAGGCGGTAACTATGGCGCTGCATCACAAGGTGAGCAAGGATTTAGATCCGGCACAGGAACACAAGGTGGTCAAAGCAGCTTTAACGACGATACGGACTCGATTCCATTTTGATCGTCACTAACGACACATCAAAGCTCGATATCCGCAATGGCGTTATTCACTACAAAATACGTCAACAAGACGGAAGCTTTGTTTCGATGACCGTAAAGGACACAGCCAATATGAGGCGCTTTGTTCAATGGGTCCAAATACACGACTAACCCCCGCCTGACGGGTGGCAGGCTATAGACCACCCAGAAAGGAATTATGATGGAAGATTATTACGTTTTAGCAACAAACGCTCACGGAAAGAGACATTATTTTGCTGGTGAAACTGAGAATTTCGGATTCTCGTGCATTGTCATTACGAATTTTATTTTTTCTGCATATGACTTCGCCACAAAAGAAGATGCTGAGACGTGCATTGACGCTTTAGATTTAGGCGAAAATTGGGAAATTTCCGAGTGTTTTTCTGGGATGTCTGAGCATCTGAAAAAGGCAATGCCATGAGAGGCCAAACCGTCATACTCGCTGGCAACTCACAACGGGATTTTGCAAAGTCATTAATTGATATGGCCCCACAGAATGCCGTTGTGAACATCAAAGAGCGCAAGAGGTCAAACGATCAAAACGCGCTTATGTGGGCGCTTCTCAGCGATGTATCACGCGCCAAACCTGACGGTAAAACCATGACAACAGACAGATGGAAAATGGCATTTATGGATGCTTGCGGCCATGAGGTCCAATTTGAACAAGGCTTAAACGGCGGTTTCTTTCCCGTGGGTCATTCATCATCAAAGTTAAGCGTTTCAGAAATGAGTGAGCTAATTGAATTTATTTATTCATGGGGATCAGAACACGGCGTTCAATTCAGTGAGAAGCCAGAAAGGAATGCAGCATGAGTGTCGAAGGCCAAATAAGAACAATGCAAAGAATGATTAGTGAAGCTGAGAAAAACCACGCAAAGCGCACTCACTTAGTGACAACGCTCAAATACATGCGCCTTGACCAGCTTAGACTGCTCCTTGGCAAGCCTAAAGCAAAGTATCGCGCTAAAACCAATGGTGAAATTGCGAGGGTTGCGTAATGGCTCGTGCCGTTGATGAATGGATCGGCCGCACAGACG
>JABSPG010000878.1 GCA_013214445.1 Ekhidna sp.
GGGGGTATTTGTCTGGCTATGATCGTTCTAACTTTTCCACCCATATACGGGGAAGGATACGAAACAATCAAGAGTCTCCTAAATGGTAACACGGTATCAATATTTGATAGCAGTTTTTTCTCTGCATTTAGTCAAAATCAGCTCGCCATAGTTGGATTCCTATTCATGATCTTACTCGTGAAGCCCATTGCCACTGCCTTAACGATTGGAGCAGGCGGAAGTGGTGGAATATTTGCCCCCTCCCTTTTTATGGGAGGTCTGTCCGGCTATGTATTTAGCAGCACCACTAACAGTCTGCTTAATACGTCGCTTAGCACTAGTAACTTCACCCTGGTGGGAATGTGTGGCGTCATGAGCGGAGTTCTACATGCTCCACTGACGGCTATCTTCCTGATTGCAGAAATCACAAGCGGATACGTCTTGTTTGTCCCCCTGATGTTAGTTTCAGCAATTTCTTTTAGTACCATATCTTATTTCGAAAAACATAGCATCTATACCAAAAGGCTCATTGAAACTGGAGACCTAATACCTTATGACAAGGACCAAATTGTTTTGAGTCTAATTGATTTGAAAAAGATCGTAGAAAAGGATTTACTAATAGTACACCCTGAGGAAACCTTGGAGGATATGGTAAAGCTGGTGATGAAAAGTAAACGCAACATCTTCCCAGTGGTTAATGATGAAAACGAACTGCAAGGGATTGTGACCCTCGACGACATCAGGGAACGCATATTCGATGAACAATCAAGAAAGGATGTCATCATTAAAACGATCATGCAAAAACCTCCTGCCAACGTAGCTCCCCATGAAAAGATGCAGTCTGTAATGAACAAATTTGAAGTGACTCAAGCATGGAATCTGCCTGTAATAGAAGATGGAAAGTATGTGGGGTTTATTTCCAAGTCTCGCATATTCAACGCTTACCGTAAAAAGCTAATCCGACAAAGCGCTGAATAGATTATTGAGAAATCTATCCACTTGTTAATCTCTATTGTTAACGGTCTGTGGACTCCTCAAATTATCAGCAATATACGCTGATGAAATACCTCCTGAAAACAACAACCCTAACGCTCTCTTTTCGTACTCAGTAGCAATGAAAAAAGTTATCCTTATTGGGTTGCTATTCTTTGCGTTCCATTTTGCAAGTAGCCAAGAAGTTGAAATTATTAAATTTCCGGAACTCCAAAAGAAAATTCTCTACGCTGAAGCACCACTTACGATCATCAATTTCTGGGCGACATGGTGTGGACCATGCATTAAAGAGCTTCCGCACTTTGACGAGTTAGGCACAGAGAATGAGGATGTAAAGGTTTATCTAGTAAGTGTAGACTTCCAAAGTGAAATCGAGAAAGTGAAAAGGTTTGTTACCAAAAAATCGCTAAGCTCGAGTGTCCTATTTCTGGATGAAAAAGATCCTGACAGTTATATGAGTAAAGTTAGCAATGAGTGGACAGGTGCGATCCCAGCAACACTATTTGTTACTGATATGGGTAAAACATATTTTCATGAAAAGGCTTTTACTAAGGAAGACTTAGAAACAGCAGTCAACAAATATTTGAATTAAGAATGTCTAAAACCATGAAAAGAACATTTCTTTTACTTCTTGGGGCCATGAGCGTAGTGGCAGTACTATTTATAAATGCCTCAGAGCCATTAGCAGGG
>JABSPG010000879.1 GCA_013214445.1 Ekhidna sp.
GCGAACCTAGGTTTATCAAACGCTCGTAATTCCGACAAGAAAGATTCTAGCCCACCGAAAGGTAGGGAGGGTCGCGTTTCTAGGCGCGGCTCTAACGGAATAACTCAGCTCGGTCGAAGACGGGTTATTGATGCTGTCACTATTCTTGAGCAAACCTACGGTCGCAAGAGGTTGGGGTTTGGAACTTTGACAATTCCTAGTATGGATAATGAGGCTATGGCTGTAATTAATAGGTATTGGCACACTTGTGTTGAGTCTTTTCAGCGATATTTTCGTCGCCATTTCGAGAAAATTGGTGTTCCTTCGTTACTTGTTGGAGTTACTGAGGTACAGATGAAACGCTTAGAGAATCATGGTCAGTTCGCTAATCATTACCACTTTGTTTATCCTGCTAAGGATAAGAATGGGGGATATTATGTTAGTCCCAACTGGGTTAGAGAAGTGTGGGGTAATGTACTTAATACGGTACTAAAGAAATACTACTCTGATGTACCTTTAGAAATGGGTTCTTCTGTCGATTTACAGATGATGAAGAAGTCGGCTAAAAATTATTTGAGTAAATATATTAGTAAGGGGAAAGATGATGTTGAAAAGCTGATAAGCAAGGGGTATCAAAGCTTTCTGCCTCGTCAATGGTGGGGAATGACTAAGGCTATGAGAGACGAAATTAAAATGACAGTGATTAATATCTCTTCCGAAAACTGTTATTTTCTGCTGCAAAATTATGATGAGTTGAAGAAAATGGGAGTCGTTAAAAAGTTAGTGGCAAGTGCAAGTATCGTATTTCAGGAATGTGAGATAATTTGCGGTTACTGGGGGGTTATCTCTCTAGATTATATTGATGTCTTGATCCAGTTGTTTTATGGATAGTTTTTGGTGAGTTTTTTGGGGTGTGGCTGCATCCCTGACTTTTTCGCAACTTAGTGTGTGAGCACAATCACGCTTGTCAGCATGATAGAAGAAAAACACCACAATGCAAGTTTCCTTCTCATCCTCTGATTCGAGTTTTGGAGTCTCCCTCGTAAGTATTTCTCTTGCTGTGTCCTTTACCAACAAACTACCCTCGGGAATAGGTGGTGATGGGGTCACTTCGCTTGTTTGCGTCTTTTCCCCTTCATCTCACCCCATCGCCTCCTATGACCAAATCTAGGATGTTTGTTAGGTCAAGGAAGAAATATAGTGGCTGTCGGATATTTGATGTTCAACTTGATTAGTTTAATTTAGCAGGAAACCCTATAGGGTTTCCGTGAGATTCGTTGGCAGAAAAATGATATTTGATCCTTATAATCGAAGAAAGGACTCTTTCATTTAGAGTCAGAGTCCTTACTTAAAACATCAGAGCTTTCAGCTAGCAGCCTGGAACATTGTGGTTGTACTCACGGTGATGAGCATCAATCCTTCCCAGACAGTAGTTAAACCGAAAGGACTAAGTAAAAGGATCATAGCACTTTGTTGTTAAGAGCGTGGAATTAACGTACCTATGCAATTGTCTTTACATGTTTTATTCAGGTTTGGCTGCTAAGTAACTGTTAGTTCGTAAGCCTCCAGGTAGGACTATGGACTTAAACAAATTAGACTGTCAACCAAAGGATATAAGCGTACTAAAAGGGACAATCCATCCAGATGGGTTCTTTACGATTGGACGTGTTCCAAACAAGA
>JABSPG010000880.1 GCA_013214445.1 Ekhidna sp.
TTCGAAAGGATTGCCGTCAGCATCAACAAAGCATTTGCAAGTCACTTCCCATTGCTTTTGCTTGAGGTCTTCCACCAGCTTGTGATCCGAGTAGATCAATTTAATGAAATAGAATAGCTCACTGATATTACCTGTCCATTGTACAGGGGTTTTTACCTCACTGCCTGAGAATACTTTTTTGAAATTTACCAGAGTGGTATGCTTGCTGATAAGGTTGTTCAGTTTCAAGCTGTCCCAAAGATCAGTGAGTTTGTCGGGGTTCGTGTTCAGCTGCGTATAGGTAAATGAATGAACAGTACTTGGAGTTTTCGACTGTTGCCGTTTTGTCTTAGGTTCTGGTTTGGCTTCTATTTCAATTACCTGAATC
Organism: Ekhidna sp.; assembly: GCA_013214445.1. Classification (GTDB taxonomy): domain Bacteria; phylum Bacteroidota; class Bacteroidia; order Cytophagales; family Cyclobacteriaceae; genus Ekhidna. The sequence goes on from JABSPG010000880.1 coordinate 368, forward strand.
TCTTTGATGAAGGTTTCATCTGGTACGGGTTCAAAAAGTAGCTGGGTATAGAAATCCTGTTCAATGAGTTTGTCTTCAATATAGCTGCCGAAGGCTGCTTGAATTTCTAAGTAAAGCTGCATGTATGCGAGCTTCAATAGTTGGATAATGAATGTGTTTGCCTTGTGAGTTTGATCTAAATCGAAACTGGTTTTTTTCGGATCTATGTAGGAAAGGGCATAATCCTTTTCTTTAATGAGCTTCCCAATGTCCTTTAATCGGGTTTTAATGCGTTTGTTGAGTGTGTCTTCCAGCCAATACTTGATCAATTTCTCGTTATCATCCTCCTGAATCAGATTAACGATTTTGGTGCATTCCTCTTTGGTATTGTTCAGGATGAGTTTGTTGTAATACTTGGTTTTGTTGTCGGTAGGTCGGATGAAGTCTATTTCATATTTGAAAGGATAGTCCGTACTCACCGACCTGACGGTGGAAATCTTAGAGGCAAACTTTTGATCCAAGCTGTTTTGATCTAACCAGGGGCGTAGCTTCTGGTAGAGAATATCATCAAGTATTTTGGTTTGGTTGCTCATAAGTCGAGTTGGATTTTATTGGCTGCTTCTTTCTTTTTCTCATCTATGATTTTTGCATAGACCTGTGTTGTTTTTAGCTCTTTGTGTCCTAAGAGTTTGGAAACCGTGTAAATGTCTGTTCCTGCTGAAAGCTGTAAGGTAGCGTAGGTGTGTCGGGCACAATGGAAAGTAATCGTCTTGGTAATTCCAGCTTTCACCATCCATTGTTGTAGTTTCAGGTTGTGCCAGGCTGAATACTTCAACCCTACAAATACCCTGTCCTCTGGTTCGGTTCTATCTCCTAAAAGTCCGAAGGCTTGCTCTGAGATAGGGAGGGTTTCTGCTCCCTTGGTTTTTTTCTGCCTGAATCGGATATAGTAGCCGTTTTCCTTAGAGTGCTGTACCTCCGACCAAACGAGCTTGTTTATATCTGACCAACGAAGGCCAGTCAAGCATGAGAATATGAATGCGGTTTTGAGTTGTGGGATTTCACATTCGGTATTGGCTGCAGCTTGCAGCTCTTCCATTGTCAAAAACTCTCTTTCGGGTTCGCCTTGCTTAAAAGCGTCAACTCCTTCACTCGGATTGGTAGGTAGGATTCCGTCTTTGACTGCTTGCTTTAATGCTGCTCGCAGCTTATTGAAGTAGGAATATTTAGAGTTCTGTGAAAGTCCTTTGTTGCTTTTAGATTTTGCTTCTTTGTCCAGGTACTCTTTAAAGTCTAGTAC
>JABSPG010000881.1 GCA_013214445.1 Ekhidna sp.
ACAAACACCCATACAACTCTCAACAGTTTGAGTGTCTAGCAACGTCCACGAATCATCATATACTCGAATAGTATCATCAGTGAAATCAGACACTAACCAAGCACCCATTCCACGAGCAAGACCGTAACTTGCACCTGACGGAAGAGTAGCCACAAGACTTGAACTTGAATCATCAAGTAAAACGCGATAAATACCACCTAACGCGGTTCCCTTAGTGTAAAGAGCATTTTCATCTTCACGATACCCTAAACCGTAAACAGCTTCGTTAGTTGGGAAGCTAGTTATCAACGTTGCAGCACCAGTGACGCTAACACGGTATATATAATGCGTAGTGCTACTTGTTGTAGAACCCGAGACACAATAAAAATCACCATTAGGTGCTACACAAAACCCTGCTAAGTTTCCAATTACACCCGAGATACTAAACCCAGTACCTCTACTGCCATTATTTAAGTTAATTGTCTGTATCAGTGACGCAGAATGTGCGCGTGTATACACTTGAGAAGTATCAGTTGCGGCGGCGAGGGTTGCTATTGGACCCGCACTACCAACGGTTGAATGATATGTTATACCCGAAACAGAAATCCTCGCTTCAGGGTACAACCCCTCTATATTATCATCGATTGTGTTCCCTGTTCTTAACCAAACCTTACCATTAGGGTAAACTACTAACGTATTGGCACTATTTACAATTGCAAAGCTGTCAACCCCCCCATCTGGCCCAAGGGTTGCATCTATGGGGAGGGTCCCGAGGGATTTACGCATAACATTCAGTTTTAGCGCTTCAACATCACCATCTTCAAAAGTTAGGTCCACAATTTTTTTATTTATTACCGCTTCCAAACTTGTCACATCTAGCCCTAACCCGTTTATGGCAGAGACAGTTGTGAGTATTTCAGTGTTTGTATTCGTGTCCGTGATAGCATCCACATGTAACTGTGCTACCACTTTTAGATTTGCATCTACTATAGCCATTCTTTAGCTCTCCTATTGCGTTCGTGGCAATCTGAACTAGCACTGCCACATTGTTTTAATTAGTATAGCATCTATCCACCAGCTAAAGCCATTGCTGCTAACGTCAATACCTCTACTTCTGCGATTCTTGCCAGTATATCTACGTTGTTTATTTCAAATACCCCAGTAACCTTAACGCCTGTAGTGCTTACGTCAAGCTCAGTAGTACCAGCAGTGACTTTTGTAGCACCTACTACGTTTCCACCAGTCAGAGCCAATGCCCCAATACCCGAAGGTGTAGGTGCTGTATTCCAAGCAGTCTTTTCAGTATCACTCGCAAACCGATGTGTTGCATCCTGAGTAATCATACTAGCTGCATGATTGTCTGGATGAGAATAGTTGTTAGCATTTTCAGCAATATCAGTTAGCTTATCGTCTTTTTCTGTTGTGAAGTTTTTCTGAGAAAGTTCTCCATCTTGAATAGAATAAGACTTACCCCCTACGCTTCTCCAAGAGGTCTCTCCTGCATCTTCAACTTGGTCATAATAAAGTACATCGTTTTCACTTAATGTCATATTATTGATTGTCCCAGCCACATCTACACGATACACCGCACTACCACTTGCTGGCTGTGTTGGTGGTGTACCTGATGAAGCATCGAAATTTCCCACGAAGAACATTTGACTTGTAA
>JABSPG010000882.1 GCA_013214445.1 Ekhidna sp.
AGGTATCCACAGTCACCACATCTCTACTAATCTCACCTGTCGCATCTATATACTCAAGCGTCAGTACTGCATCCTGCAATAAAGAGCCACCTTCAGCATCCCAATGCTCTAAGTCAACTGACATAGAAGAAGCATTAAAATTACTGAGATCAAATTCTCCAGCATTCACGGACTGCAATCTGATAAAAGCACCCTGATTTGCCAAGATATCCTCAACCTGATAAGGCTGACCAGCTTCATCCTCACATGAAAATATCACTGTAAGCATGAAAGCACTTATTAATAATCTTTTTAAAATATTCATAACTAAATTTTTAATTATCGTACAAAATCAGCTGGATTCGTATCCCAGAACACTTGATCTGTAAACTCTTTCTGAACCATGTTCACGTTTGTGTTCACAGAAATTGCTGGGTACAAGAAGGTTCTTGGGAACGGACCTGGATCCTGCACACGCAATGATTGACCTAGATTGCTCGGGAATCCTGTTCTTCTGTAACCATTGTATAGATCAATACCGTTACCGTAAGAAGCAAAGTACCACTCTTGCATAACCTCTGCAAGAGGATTAGCGGCAGCATCGAACTGATTTTGCGCTTCAGTCAGGTAAGTTCCAGCACCTGGAACCGCAACCCCGGCGAAATCTCCGACATAATCGAACGAAGCTGTAATCGCCGCAGAATACTCATCTCTGGCATTTATACCACTTACGCCATTCAACTCTAAACCAATCTCAGCAAGCATAAAGTGTGTAGTATGAGGCATCAAAATTGGATGTATACCTGCACCAGCTAACCCGTCAGTAGCAGATGCAGGAGCATCCTGACCTGTATCAAGAAGACCACCAGCAGGATAAATACCATAGATCGTTCTAGCTAGATCATCTGGTGGAATACCCGCATTATCTAGGTGACTTCTTCCCCAATAACCGTCTGCTTGAAAGCAAAACCCATCACTAGGCACATACCATCCCGGCTCTCCACCAGCAATACACTCACGCTCGTCCACTCGTGTGGTAGGATCTACATCTTGTCGGTAGAAGTAGTATCTCATACGAGGATCTGGCACTGCCTTATCTGTGTACATTTTAAGCATATATGGATCTGACTGGTATTCACTAGCACCGCCCAAATAATCAGAAACGAAATCTGGGTGCCTTGACTCAGGCGCAGGGTTACTTGTGCTAAATTGGAAAACCAAAGCTTCATCAGCCGTAGTGATCAAATTACCAGGGATATCAGCAACTAGTGCGTTGATAGCAGCAACTGACTCTGATTCATTTGACAGTCTTCTCTGCAAATGAATTCTCAACTTCATGGTATTTGCAGCTTTGATCCAATTTGCAATTGGATCAGCAGCACCTCCGTAAAAATTGTCCCATTCAACAACTCCTTGAGCATCGGTTCTTTGCAAATTAGCAATTGCTGTATCAAGCATTGCAAGCGCTTCTGTGTAAATCACTGCCCCATCAGTAGGAGAAGGAACAAAGTTTGTTGCATCAAGTGCTTCTTCGTAAGGAACATTTCCGAACATATCCACTAGGGTTACCATAGTGTAAGCTGTAAGGATTTTCGCGATAGCTCTGTGTGTCCAGAAACCACCAGCAACAGCAACTTCATCAATTACACGTTCCTCGATCAACA
>JABSPG010000883.1 GCA_013214445.1 Ekhidna sp.
AGAAAGTGTGGGAAAGGTTGTTTCTAACATGCATGAGATCTCCAGTGCATCCCAGAAAACTTCCGAGTCAATTAACATTCTATCTCAGCGTTCCAAAGAAATCACGCAAGTACTCAGTGTCATTACGGACATTGCCTCTCAAACCAACCTCCTGGCTCTCAATGCTGCCATAGAAGCTGCGCAGGCAGGCGATGCTGGCCGTGGATTTGCTGTTGTTGCAGAAGAAATAAGGAAACTAGCTGAAAACTCCAGAGACTCTGCCAAAGAGATCGAAAAGCTCATAATGGATGTGGTGCGTGATACAACCACTGCATCTGACGTCATCAGTGTGATGAAAGATAGTGTCTCTGACGGTGTAAAGGCGTCTAACGAAGCAGCAAAGATCTTCAATGAGATGGCTACAAATTCTTCAAATGTGCTTGAGCTTTCAGAAAACATTGTAAAATCCACCGTGAAGCAGGAGGATGATGTTTCTTCTATTGTGGCCATTACTGAAAGTGTAGTTGTAATTGCAGAAGAAAGTGCCGCTGGAGCTGAAGAGATAGCTGCTTCTGCCTCTCAGCTCTCAAGTGGAATGCAGAACTTCCTTGCAAGGTCTGAGGAGATGGTGAACGTGTCAGACAATCTAAAACAAGAAGTTTCACAGTTCAAACTAAATGACTCGAATTGACAGCAAATGTCTAAATCAATAGATTCTATTATGAAAAATAAGCTCACTTCTACCCTATTAATTGCCTTCCTAATTGTGGGCTTATCTTCTGCTAATGCTCAGCAAGAAAAATTCAAAGCCTTGTTCATTTACAAGTTTACAGAGAATGTAAAATGGACTAATTCAGAAACCGTAACAGTTGGTATTCTGGGAGAATCTAGTGTTCATGACGAATTAATCAACTTCACAAAAAGTAAATCATCCGTCAATGTCAAGAAAATCAACAGCACCAGTGAGATAGGTTCATGTAATCTGATCTATTTGGCTCCTTCCAAGGAAAAAGACCTAGCGAGTATTGCAGCAGCAGTTGGAGGAAAGAGCATCTTGGTTGTCAGTGACTCTGACGGTTTGGTTGGAAAGGGTTCTGATATTGGTTTCTTTCTGGAGAACAATCGCCTAAAATTTCTGATAGATAAGGATGGGATTGAGAAAAAGAAGATGATTGTAAATGCCAAACTTGTCCAGCTGGGGAAAGCCCTTTGAGACTTGCCCTTATTTAGCATCCTTCATCTATAAATGAGATTGTTACAATTTCTGTTTGTACCTCCTAGTGATCTTATCGAGTCTTAAATAACTCGATCCTCTCAAGACTTGCTAAACTCTGAACATTGGATATTCTGATAGTGTGAACACTATTCCATGCTATTAGTTATCCAAGCATGGAACAAGGTAAACAAGATGCATCCATCCTGATCATAGGTGCCGGAGTGAGTGGATTAATAGCTGCTCAAAAACTGGAAAGCTATGGATATAGCCCTACAGTCATAGAAGCCAGCGATCGTGTAGGCGGCCGGGTGAAAACAGATGTCGTCAATGGCTATCAGCTGGATCATGGTTTTCAGGTTTTGTTGGATGCCTACCCCATGGCGCAGAAGTATCTGGATTATGACCAGCTTGACTTGCAAAGCCTATCATCAGGCGCTCTAATCTATA
>JABSPG010000884.1 GCA_013214445.1 Ekhidna sp.
CAATGTTGAAAAAGAACTTGCTAGGTTAGACGGAATACTAGTGGCGCCAGGATTCGGAGAAAGAGGTATAGAAGGGAAAATACATGCTGTCCAGTATGCCAGAATGAACAAAATTCCATTCTTTGGCATCTGCCTTGGTATGCAATGTGCGGTTATCGAATTTGCCAGGAATGTTATTGGTAAGAAAAAAGCCAACAGTGCTGAAATGGCGAAAACCCCCTACCCTGTTATTGACTTAATGGAAAGTCAAAAGAATGTTAAGGATATGGGAGGAACGATGAGACTTGGAGCCTATGTTTGTGAATTAAAAAAAGGCAGTAAAGCCTCGCAGGCATACGGATCGAAGAAAATAATGGAGCGGCATAGACATAGATACGAGTTCAATAACAAGTTTCTTGAGGATTTTGAAAATGCCGGAATGACTGCTACTGGAATCAATCCAGATACCAATCTCGTAGAGATCATGGAAATAAACGATCATCCATGGTTTGTTGGAACGCAATATCACCCAGAACTAAAATCTACCGTTACAGATCCACACCCCTTATTTGTAAAATTTGTAAAAGCATCGCTTGATCAAAAGAGTACCCAAGCGATATAATTTCATTAGTAATGGATAGAAATCAATTCATAGGACTCATCCTAATGTTTGCCTTGTTAGCGGTTTACTTCACTTGGTTTGCACCAGAACCTCCAATACCGCAGGAAACGATTGCTTCTGAGGAGATTGTAACGGAGCAGCCGTCCGAGCCTACTCCGCTAGCTACAGCTAATCCAGAACCCACAATGCCAGATTCGGTACTGCAATCATTGAACACTCAGAAATATGGTGCGTTTGCATTTGCTTCCACTGGCGAAGAAAACACGAATATCATTGAGAATGATGAATTAAGAATCGCTTTCACAAATAAAGGAGGTAGTATCAAAGAGATTCTATTGAAGAATCACATGGACTACTTAGGACAACCGTTCGTACTTGTTGATCCTTCTAAATCCAGCTATGATATGATCATCGATCATAACGGGCGAAAGATTAACTTATCAGAATTGACTTTTAGACCTACTATTAGCCAGCTAGGAGGCGACACTACTAGATTAGTCTATGAGTTGAGCAACGGTAGTTTCTCCATTCTTCAAGAATATATCATTCCTCCAACGGGTTTCGAAGTAATGTATAGCATCAGTGGTCAAGACCTTAACACAGTTCTTAATCCCACAGATATTGCTTTCGTATGGAATCATGCAATCAATCGTGCAGAAAACAACTTAGAAGACAGCAGATATAACAGTAACGTCCGTTACTACTCAGCAAGTGGAGAAAACGATGAGCTTGCAGAAAGATCCACTGATTTTGAAGAAGAAACCCTTGGAGAGCAAATCAAATGGGTTTCATTCAAGCAGAAGTTCTTCTCAGCTGCCATCATTCCCAACAGTGCATTTAAGTCTGGATATGTCAGTCAAACTGTAGATTTTTCAGATACCACCTCGGTAAAGAACCTTTCCATGCAAATGCAAATCCCGTATTCAGATTTTGTAAATGGATATGGCGGCAAGTACTATTTTGGTACTAATAAGTACGACGTTCTGAAAAAAGTAGCTCCTGAATTCGAAGAAAATCTTGATATGGGATGGGGACCACT
>JABSPG010000885.1 GCA_013214445.1 Ekhidna sp.
GCCCTTTCCTTTGCAAGGGTAAGTTCCAATTCCAACCGCTTCCTTTCGGTAATATCTTGCGAAATCCCTCTAAGTCCAGCCACGCTCCCATCACTACCAATGATTGCATCTGCTTTTGCCCACATCCAGCCTTTGCTTCTATCTTTTCTATAGAACTCCATCTCCAATTCATACGACTCACCTGTTCTTATGGTATTGTCGATTTTCTGAGTGAGTTCCTTCCAGCTTTCGGGGGTCGAGAGTTTTTCGAATTCCGGATAGTCCGGCACTGAGGCACCTTTTTCAAATCCATAAATATCAAATAAGCCATCGCTCCAGGTTACCTTATTTGTAGCCACATCCAGATACCAACTTCCAATTTTTGCGACCTTTTGAGCTTCGTTCAGTTCGCGTGAATTCCTTTCCGCTTCTTCCTTTGCATTCCTTAAGGCATTTTCCTGTTGTTTTTGCTGAGTGGTCTCTCTTCCAATGGCGATCCAATTCGTAAACTCCCCAGAATCATCCTTGATAGAATTCAGTGAAAGATTAACCCAAAACTCCTCGCCATTCTTTTTATAATTGATCATCTCACACTCAAAGCTTTGGAACTTCGCAAAAGAATCGATGTAAAAATCCAATATCTCCTGATATGTCTTCTCTCCGAAAAAAATGGGAGTCCGTTGACCAACCAATTCTGCCTCTTCATAGCCCGTCATCTCACAACAGGCTTGATTGGCGAACAGAATCTTAGGAGGAGCTGAAGTATCAGTCACAATCACTGCATCTTTAGCATTCTTGATAACTGATTCAAAGAGTTTGAGGTCCTGTTCTGTCTTCTCACGAGCAGATATACTCACCAAGAGCTCTGCAAAAACCAGGAGTAATTCTTCCTCGATTCTCGAATAATGTCGATGGTTTTTCACTGAATCAAAGCCAACAAAGCCAATGCAATCCTTCCCCATCATCATCGGTAGCGTAATGAGGCTCTTGATTCCTTGTGGTTCCAAAATTGACCTTAGCCCCTCGCTTAAGGAATCATCCGAAGTATTGGGAATATCCATTGGTTTCCCTTTCTTATGCATTTCAACCCAATGAGGTATAAGTTCTAATGGCACCTCCTGTAGGTTATCAATTTCAGGAGTGATCCCCTCTGCACACCATTCGTAGGTATTATTGGTGATGCCCTCGTCCCACAGGTACTCGAAAGTATATGCTCGATCCACCTCGAAGAAGGTTCCTACTTTGGCCAATGCGTTGTTTATGGCATCCGGCACTTTATCTAACGGCACGTTGATAAATTGAGAAGCTAAATCGATAAGTAGCGCCCTAGTACTAGACTGAGTGGCCAGATTCTCTACGTTCTCCTTTTGTTCCGTTACATCCAGATGTACGCCAATGACCCTTTCTGCCTTACCTTGTGAATCCCTAATGAAGTGACAATAACTGTGAACAAAGAAGGTATTGCCATCAGGATGGACGATACGATAGATTTTGTTGAGGTCTTGTGTTCCCTCGAGTGCTTCACTTAATGCTTGGACTACCTCATCTGCATCTTCCGGGTGGAGGCAATTGTACCATTGTTCATAAGAGACGATTGGACTCGTTCCTTTCTTTTGTCCAAAAATCTCAAAAGATCGATCATCCCAAAAAACCG
>JABSPG010000886.1 GCA_013214445.1 Ekhidna sp.
GGTTGTTCGACTGATATCAGAAAAAAAGAACGAGCCGACATGGATGACCGACTGGCGTCTCAAGGCCTATCGCCATTGGCTAAAGATGATGGAGCCAAAGTGGCCATTTTTGCCCTACAGTTACGGGCCGATTGATTATCAGGCAATCAGCTACTACTCTGCGCCCAAGCAAGAGAAGAAACCAAAAAGTTTAGATGAGGTTGATCCTGAACTATTAAAAACATTTGAACGTCTCGGAATTTCACTTATGGAGCAAAAGCGTCTCACTGGAGTTGCTGTAGATGCAGTGATTGACTCTGTCTCAGTAGCAACAACTTTTAAAGACAAGCTCTCTGAACTGGGAATCATTTTCTGCTCCTTTAGTGAAGCAGTACAAGAACACCCAGAGCTAGTAAAAAAGTATTTGGGCTCGGTCGTTCCTACGAACGATAACTATTTTGCAGCGCTCAATTCAGCTGTATTTTCAGATGGGTCATTCTGTTATATTCCCAAAGGGGTCAGATGCCCAATGGAATTGTCTACCTACTTTAGAATTAATGCCGCAAATACCGGACAATTCGAACGCACGCTAATTGTTGCAGATGATGAAAGCTATGTAAGCTACTTGGAAGGTTGCACAGCACCTCAGAGAGATGAAAATCAACTTCATGCTGCTGTAGTAGAGATTTATGCAGCAAATAACGCTGAAGTAAAGTATTCTACTGTACAGAATTGGTACCCAGGAGACAAAAATGGAAACGGAGGTATTTACAACTTTGTGACTAAGAGAGGAATCTGCGCAGGAAATCATTCCAAAATTTCCTGGACACAAGTAGAAACTGGATCCGCCGTGACATGGAAATATCCTTCGTGTATTTTGAAGGGAGATCATTCAGTGGGTGAATTTTATTCTGTAGCAGTTACCAACAATTATCAGCAAGCAGATACTGGAACTAAAATGGTTCACATTGGTAAGAATACCCGATCCAGAATCGTATCCAAGGGAATTTCTGCGGGTAAGTCACAAAATAGCTATAGAGGTCAGGTGGAAGTAATGAAACGAGCAGAGAATGCTCGAAACTTCTCCCAATGTGATTCACTATTAATGGGCGACAAGTGTGGAGCTCACACCTTCCCCTATATTGACCTGCAGAATAAAACTGCACAAGTAGAGCATGAAGCCACCACTTCAAAGATTGGTGAGGATCAAATCTTTTACTGCCAGCAAAGAGGAATTGATGAAGAAACTGCAGTTGCTTTAATTGTGAACGGATTTGCTAAAGAAGTAATGAATAAGCTCCCTATGGAGTTCGCTGTAGAAGCTCAAAAATTATTGGCATTGACCCTTGAGGGTAGTGTAGGATAACTCAACTCAAAAACACATGATTTCAATTAAAAATTTGCAAGCCTCAATCGAGGATAAAGAAATACTAAAAGGGATTGACCTTGAAGTAAAAGCTGGTGAAGTTCACGCCATCATGGGTCCAAATGGATCTGGAAAAAGTACATTGGCTTCTGTTTTAGCAGGTAGAGAAGATTATGACATTACCGGCGGATCTGTATCTTTCGAAGGAGAGGATTTATTGGAGTTGAGTCCTGAAGAAAGAGCCCAGAAAGGAATCTTTCTTGCTTTCCAATACCCAGTAGAAATTC
>JABSPG010000887.1 GCA_013214445.1 Ekhidna sp.
GCTGACATTTCAGGGAGGAATTACGGTTCCAGGTTATGCAGCGAGCAAAGGAGCCATTGGACAACTAACAATGGCCTTCGCAAACGAATGGGCATCAAAAGGAGTAAATGTCAACGCGATTGCTCCCGGTTATATCAGTACAGATAATACCGAGGCACTTAGAAATGATCCTGAAAGGTCAAGTGCTATTTTATCAAGGATTCCGGCGGCAAGGTGGGGTGAAGCGGAAGATTTTGCTGGCCCTGCAGTTTTTCTCTGTTCAGAGGCTGCTGCTTATATGCATGGATCAATTATGCTGGTTGACGGTGGCTGGATGGGTAGATAACTGAAATTCAAAATGAAAAAATTTCTATCTAAGGACTTTTTACTTGAGAACGATTTTGGTGGTTTACTCTATCACGAGTATGCCTCAAAGATGCCCATTATCGACTACCATAACCATCTACCTCCAGTAGATATTGCAGAGAATAGAAAGTTTAATTCGATTACAGAAGCCTGGCTAGAGGGGGATCACTACAAGTGGAGAGCCATGCGAGCTTTTGGCATTTCGGAAGACTATGTCACAGGAAAAGAAAGTGACAAAGACAAGTTTTTGAAGTGGTCCTCAGTGGTTCCTTACACGGTGAGAAACCCATTGTATCATTGGACACATTTGGAGTTACAGCGTTACTTCAATATCGAGGAGCTTCTCAGTCCGGATACAGCCGAAAAAATATATACAGAGAGTAGTGATCAGTTAGCTCAGGATTCGCATAGCTGTTTAGGTCTCTTGGAGCAGATGAATGTAGAACTGGTATGTACTACAGACGATCCTGCTGATGATCTGGTTTATCATAAGCAGATGACTGATCGGACAGGGGTGAAGATGTTGCCCACTTTTCGACCTGATAAACTGTACGCAGTTCAGAGTGATACGTACCTCCAGTACATTTCTGCTTTATCAAAGATCGTCGGTTATCCGATCAAGACATTCAGTGATTTACTAAACGCCGCAAAAGATCGAGTGGAGTATTTTCATTCAGTGGGTGGAAGGCTTTCAGATCATGGTTTGGAGCAACTGTATTACGTCGACTACTCGGTAGAGAAATCAGCTAATGTCTTTACCAATTTTTTGTCGGGAAAAGCACCGACCCTTCAAGAAGTTCGATTGTTTCAAATGACATTCTTGGTAGAGCTTTCAAAGATGTACTTCGACAAAGGTTGGACACAACAGTTTCATCTGGGAGCCATCAGAAATAATAATACCGCAAAGCTTCGTGAATTGGGGGCTGACACAGGGTATGATTCCATTGGTGATTACGATCAGATCACAGGCCTTAGTAAATTTCTGAGAACACTTGAAGAAGAAGGAAAACTCACAAAAACGATTTTGTATAACCTGAATCCGAGGGATAATGAAGCTTTTGCTACTATGGCAGGAAACTTTATGGATGGATCGGTAGCGGGAAAGATTCAATATGGTTCAGGCTGGTGGTTTCTGGATCAGAAGGATGGGATGGAAAAGCAAATAAATGCGCTTTCTAATATGGGTATATTAAGCTGTTTTGTGGGGATGCTTACCGATTCCAGAAGCTTTCTGTCTTTCCCAAGACACGAGTATTTCAGAAGACTACTTTGTAATATGTTAGG
>JABSPG010000089.1 GCA_013214445.1 Ekhidna sp.
TGCATAGGTGGAAATCTTGACTTTAAAACCTACGATTGAGATTAGCCATGCAGTGATGGTTGTTCCAATATTGGCTCCCATGATGACTCCTATGGACTCTGTCAATGACAGTAGCCCGGCATTTACAAAACTCACGACCAACACTGTGGTGGCGGATGAAGATTGCACTAAACTAGTGATGGTAAAGCCAGTAAATACTCCTTTAAACCGATTGGAAGTCATGGAGCTCAGAATGCTTCGCATTTTTGCTCCCGCGACTTTTTGTATGCCCTCACTCATGACCTTCATGCCATAAATAAAGAAACCAAGCGCGCCCAGAAGATTCAATAAATCGAAGAGACCGTATTCCATTTTAATGATAAAATTGATGCAAATTTAAAAGGCTAATATGTTGTAAATATTAAGCCAATATTTAATAAAGCCTAATTGTTAATTGATTGATTATCAATTAATTGAAAATTAGTATTCAATTATTGATGAAATAGGGTTGAAGCAAAAAGCAACATCTACTTAATGTATCATTAATATGGCTAGTTTTTAGCTGCTTGCTAGTGAGATGCTTAAATGATTAGCCTTTGTATTGGAGCTCTGCGATTGCTAAAAATGCCATTAAGCCCATTCCTACTTTAAGAGCATTTTCGTCAATATCGAAGGTAGGAATATGCACTCCTGAGGTAATTCCTTTCGCTTCATTTCTAGTTCCAAGTCTATAGAAGCAACCAGGCACTTCATGCGTATAGAAAGCAAAATCCTCTGCGGCCATCCAAAGATCAAGCTCTACCACATTTTCCTCTCCCATATATGCTTTAGCAGCAGATATGTTTCTTTCTGTGTAGTTCTCATCGTTTACTAGATATGGATAACCTGACGCAATGTTTACATCGCATGAGCCACCCATAGATTCAGCTATCGATGTGGCAATAGCCTTGATGCTGTTTAGTGCTTGCTTTCGCCATACCTCATTAAACGTTCTAAAGGTACCATCTATGGTTACTTCGTTGGGAATGACATTGTTGATATTTCCACCAGAAATTTTCCCAAAAGAAAGTACGGATGGGATTTTGGGATTCGCCATACGGCTGACAACCTGTTGCAGTGAAACAATTATCTGAGCTGAGATGGCAATTGGATCAACAAAAGTTTCCGGCATTGCGGCATGGCCACCCTTTCCTTTCACAGTCAAGTATATTTCATCGGCACTGGCCATGTATTTGCCTTTGCGAAACCCGACTTTTCCCTCAGGAATCAATGGCATTACATGTTGACCCAAAATATGATCTGGGCGAGGGCTTTCCAGTACTCCTTCGTTTATTAGAATGGAAGCACCTCCTGGTGATTTCTCTTCACCTGGTTGAAAGATGAACTTAATGGTTCCTTCGAAATAGTCCCGAAGTTCAAATAGAATTTTCGCAGCTCCAAGGAGGTTAGATGTGTGGACATCATGCCCACATGCATGCATCACTCCTTTGTTTTGTGACTTATATGAGGTGTCATTCTCTTCAGTAATTGGCAAAGCGTCTATATCTGCTCTAAGCGCAATGGTCTTTCCCGATTTGCGTCCGTCTATGCAGAAAGTGATACCAGTCGATCCAATTCTCCTAGTCTCACCAATCCCGAAACTCTTGAGCTTTTCTTCAATAAATGCAGCAGTGTTATGTTCTTTGAAGGATAGCTCAGGGTTTGCGTGAATATGGTGGCGTATGTCCAGAATTTCTTCAAAGTAGTCTTCTGACAGACCCTTGATTTTTTCAATTAGGTTATTCATACGCTAAGCGAAATCTATCTGGGATAAGCAGCGCTCGGGGAAACTGTTTCTTAACAGTTCTATGAACCCGATTTGCCTCTAATCTATTGGTAAATTTCCCTGCCTTTACCCTAAAGTTTGGCTGATGGTAAGTGACCTTGGGTTGAAGTTTTGGAAAAGAGCTATTCATTTCAGATTGCACCTCATTTGCCTTGTCCCTATCATTTCCGGAATAGACTTGAATGACATATCCCTCAACCATTTTACCCTTCTTATTCTCCAGGTACGCAATCTTGGCGATGCTGTCTAGTTCCGCTTTGATATGTCCAGTAAGCTCAACATACTTTTCTGTCGAAATTTCATCAACTTCTTCGTTCGAAACTGACTTGGAGATACTTGCTCGATAGACGCTTAGATCCTCGGAGTAATTGCTTGTAGAGCTAGTTGGAGCCGTAGCTTTACAGGCTGCAAGAATCAGAAATGGTATGATTAGTCTATAAGAACGCATCGGTTGTTTTTTATGTCATCCTCCACAGTCTTGTATTTTACATCTTTCTTAACTGATCCATCGGGATACTGAACGTTTACTCGCTGATTTCTACTTGCAATCTTTTGGGTTTGCACTGGTTTTGTTTGTTGCTGTACAGGTGGCCGATTGCCTTGACTTTGTGGCCCGGCTAATGCTGATCGGCTTTCTTCCTTCTGTTCTTGATAGTTTCTTGCTGTTCGTTGCTGACGAGCAGCTTGTACATCATCAGCTTGTTCTACTGGGATTTCAGCTTTCATTAAAAATGAGATTGTATCTTCATTTACTTTTCCAATGAAGCGTTTAAACATCTCAAAACCTTCAAACTTGTAGATAAGAAGAGGATCCTTTTGTTCGTACTGCGCATTTCTCACACTTTGACGTAAATCGTCCATCTCTCGTAGGTGCTCTTTCCAAAGAAGGTCAATTGTTGCAAGTGCAATAATTTTCTCCATTTCTAAGATCACTTCTCTTCCTTCAGACTCGATTGCTCGCTGAAGATTTACGGAAGCTCCGATTTGTCTTTTACGATCCGTAAACGGCACCAGAACATTCTCTAGGGTAGCTCCTCTAGTGATGTTAAGCTGCTTTAAGATAGGTAGCGCTTTATCGACTATCAGTTGATTTTTTTGCTGGTAGTTCTTCAACGCTTCTTGATATAGTTTATCTACCAAATCATTCTCATCTCCTTTGGTCAGTTCTTCTTCGGTCAGCGAGAAGTCGAAACCAAGAATAGATATCGCATTGAGTTTCAGACTATCAATATCATTGGTTCCTTTAGCATTGAAAATGATGTCTTCACAGGTCTCTAGAAGCATGTTTAGGATGTCAAGCTCAAGCCGTTCTCCGTAAAGTGCATTTTTTCTTCGTTTGTAAATAACCTCGCGTTGGCTATTCATCACATCGTCATACTCTAGTAGATTTTTTCGTATCGCGAAGTTGTTCTCTTCTACCTTTCTTTGAGCTCGTTCTATGGATTTTGTAATCATGGAGTGCTGGATTACTTCTCCTTCTTGCAATCCTAGTTTGTCCATGATTTTTGCCACTCGATCTGACATAAATAACCTCATCAGATTATCCTCTAGCGAAACATAGAATTGAGAGGATCCCGGGTCTCCCTGTCGACCAGAACGACCCCTCAACTGCCTGTCCACCCTTCGTGATTCATGTCTTTCTGTGCCAATGATGGCTAACCCACCAGCAGCCTTCACTTCATCAGTAAGCTTAATATCTGTACCTCGACCGGCCATGTTTGTTGCGATCGTCACAGCTCCAGGTTTTCCTGCTTCGGCAACTACATCCGCCTCTTTAGCGTGCTGTTTTGCATTGAGTACTTGATGCTTGATGTTTCGCATCTGAAGCATTCTACTCAATAGTTCCGAAATTTCAACTGAGGTGGTACCAACTAACACCGGTCTTCCAGCTTTCGTAAGCTCCACAACCTCTTCAGCTACTGCATTAAACTTTTCTCGGATGGTCTTGTAGACTTTGTCGTTTTCATCCGCTCTAGCAATTGGTCTGTTAGTAGGAATAACTACCACATCTAACTTATAGATGTCCCAAAACTCGCCTGCTTCCGTTTCAGCTGTTCCAGTCATACCAGCCAGTTTGTGATACATTCGGAAATAGTTTTGAAGGGTTATGGTAGCGTAGGTTTGAGTAGCATCTTCGACCTTCACATTTTCCTTTGCTTCTATCGCCTGGTGTAGACCATCAGAATATCGGCGACCTTCCATGATACGGCCAGTCTGCTCGTCTACAATTTTCACTTTGCTGTCCATAACAACGTACTCTGTATCTTTTTCATACATGCAGTACGCTTTCAGAAGCTGATTTACAGAATGAATTCTCTGTCCTTTTACATTATAGTCTCTGATGATTGACTCTTTCCTTTCCAGCTTGTCATTTTCTGAAATCTCTTGATTTTTTTCAAGCTTAGCGATTTCATCTCCAATATCTGGAAGTATGAAGAAATTTGGATCTTCACCTTCACCCGTGATCAGGTCAATACCTTTTTCAGTTAGGTCAATGCTGTTGATTTTCTCATCAATGGTGAAATATAGAGGCTCATCTGCCTCCGGCATTCTTTTTTGATTATCTGCCAAATAGATGTTTTCAGTCTTTTGAAGAATCTGTTTGACTCCAGTCTCACTCATGAACTTGATGATAGGTTTGCTTTTTGGCAATCCTCGAAATGCTCTGAAAAGGGGTAGGCCGGCATCTGCTTCGTTTCCTTCTTTTATCAGCTTCTTTGCTTCATTAAGGTAGTCGCTCACTAGCTTTCTCTGAGCATCAACTAACCGCTGTATTCTTGGTTTAAGATCGTAAAACTCGTGCTCATCTCCTTTTGGTATTGGTCCGGAAATAATCAATGGCGTTCTGGCATCATCAACCAAGACTGAGTCTACTTCATCGACCATTGCATAATGGTGTTTTTTCTGCACCAACTCTTCTGGACTTCTGGACATATTGTCTCGCAGGTAATCAAATCCAAATTCGTTGTTGGTACCATACGTTATGTCAGCCATATATGCATTTCTTCGCTCGGCTGAATTGGGCTGGTGATTGTCGATACAGTCAACTCTAAGTCCATGGAATTCGAATATCGGAGCATTCCATTCAGAGTCTCTTCTTGCCAGATAGTCATTCACAGTCACAATGTGAACACCTCTCTCTGCAAGTGCATTTAGATAGGCTGGAAGTGTGGCGACCAAAGTCTTTCCTTCCCCTGTCTGCATCTCAGCTATTTTACCTTGATGCAGAACTACCCCACCGATCAGTTGAACATCGTAGTGAACCATGTTCCAAAACACTTCATTTCCAGCGGCGTTCCAGCGATTTCGCCATGTTGCAGTTTCTCCGCTTATTTCTACATTGGCCTTCTTGGCTGCTATCTCTTTGTCATGGGGCGTTGCTGTAACTACAATTTTCTCATTCTCAGCAAATCGACGAGCGGTCTCTTTCACCACAGCAAAACCAAGAGGCAAAATTTCCATCAAAACCTTTTCTAGCTCTGTGTCTCGATCGCTTTCTAGTTTATCAATATTGGCGAAGATTTCTTCTTTTTGATGTACATCTAGAGATGGATTTTCTTCTACCTGATTATGAAGCTCTTCAATTTGATCATCAATTTTTTTTAGATGGTCTTTTATCCTTCCCTTGAGTTCGCCTGTCTTGCCTCTGAGCTCATCATCCGATATGTTTCTAGCTGCTCAAATTCTTTGTTTATTAATCCGACGTATGGCTTTAGTTCTTTAAGATCTTTTTCTGTCTTCGTACCAAAAATTTTGGCAAATCCCTTCGTTATCGAGTCTAGCATTGAAATTTCATTTGTCGATCACTTGAGTGATCAATAGTTTAAATTCAGCTTATACAAGCCTTAAAGTTATAATTCTTTAGTTTAAGAGCGGTTAGATTGAAACACTTCCTTCAAAGACTTTTTCGGCCGGCCCAGCAAGCCAAATTTCCGTAAAAACAGAGTTGCTATGTTCGAAATAGACTTTGAGATCACCGCCTCTGGTTTCTATGCTTACAGGGCTTTCATAGCCTAGTTTTCCGGCCATTAGCCCCACTGCAGTGGCCCCTGTTCCGCAACTCAATGTTTCTCCCTCTACACCTCTCTCGTAAGTTCTCATTTTGACTCTATCGGGCAAAAGTTGTGCAAAGTTTACATTTGTGCCATTTTGGCTGGAATAGCTTGAGGAGTTTCGGATTTTCTGCCCTTCTGTAAGGATGTCTATCTCATTTATCTCTTCAGTAATCACAATATGATGTGGAGATCCTGTATCGAAATACCATTCTTTTTCATTTATTTGGGTTGATGAGTTGACGTCAAATAACTGGAAATGAATTTGACCGTTTTTCTTCTGGATCCGGTGATTTCCGTCGGTAGTTTCAAAGGTTGCGGTTTCGCCTACAATTCCTAGATCCTGAGCAAAAGCAAATCCACACCTAGATCCATTACCACATAAACTTTGAGATCCATCTGAGTTGAAATAGACCATTCGGTAGTCCAGAGTACGGTGATTTTGGATCAGTATTAGACCGTCTGCACCAATTCCGAATCTCCTATCACATAGGTGCTGTATAGTTTTTTCCTTTTGAGAAAAGAGGCCCTCTCTGTCATCTATTAAGATGAAGTCATTTCCTGTTCCTTGATATTTACTGAACTCGAGATTCATGTAGCGAAAATAACAGGAACTTGCACAAAAAAAATCCCGATGGTCAATCGGGATAGTGTTGTTATTTTCTAACGAGCTTTTCTTTGATCCTTGCGGCTTTACCTTTTCTGCCTCTTAGATAATAGAGTTTAGCTCTTCTTACACGACCTCTTCTTAGTACTTCTATCTTTTCGATGTTAGGTGTAAGAATGGGGAATATTCTCTCTACTGCAATGTCTCCAGATACTTTTCGAACGATGAAAGTTTCACCATTGCTGTTTCTGTTGTTTATCGCCATCACAGTTCCTTGAAACTGCTGCACACGCTCTTTATTTCCCTCTTTAATTTTGTAGTGAACGTTGACTGTGTCACCAGGGCCGAATGATGGGTGACTAGCTTTAACGTCTTTATATTCTTCTTCTACTATTTTCAATAATTCTGTGCTCATTTCTTTACTCTTTTGTGAGTGCTTTGAAAAAGGAGTGCAAATATAGAAATAACCCTTTTAAATCAAGGTATAATCTTCTAAAATAAATGTTTAAGCTATTTTGAAGTAATACGCCCTTATTGCAAAAGGTCTGGTCGCCTTTCTTTCGTTTGCTTTAATGCTTGTTCCTGCCGCCAAGAATCAATATTTGCTTCATGCCCTGATGTCAGAACTTCGGGAACTTTCCAGCCCTTATAATCCGAAGGCCTTGTGTACACAGGTGGAGCTAACAAGTTGTCCTGAAAGGAATCTGAAAGAGCAGAAGTTTCATCATTTAAAACGCCTGGAACAAGCCTAATAAGTGAATCTGTCAATACCATAGCCGCTAACTCACCTCCTGAAAGCACATAATCCCCTATGCTTACTTCTTTTGTAATCAAATGATCTCTCACTCTTTGATCTACTCCTTTGTAGTGTCCGCATAGCAGAATAAAGTTCTTCTTCAACGACAGCTGATTTGCAATTCCTTGGTTGTAGGTTTCTCCATCGGGAGTGAGATATATGATTTCATCATATTCTCTTTCCGCTTTTAGTTTGGATATACACTTATCTATAGGTTCGATCATTAGAACCATTCCTGCTCCCCCTCCAAAAGCATAATCATCAACATTTAAATGCTTATTGGATGAATAGTCTCGTAGATTGTGAATCTTTAATTCTACCAAGCCCTTCGAAATCGATCTTTTAACAATGCTCTGTGTTAGAGGTCCTTCAAATAGATCGGGTAAGCATGTAATGATGTCAATTCGCATGGCTATTCATCGTAAATTTCCAACAAACCTTCAGGTAAATCGACAAGCACCTTTTTGTTTTCGATATCTACTTGCAAAACGATCTCATCCTTTAAGGGAATGAGGATTTCTCTATCCCCATTTTGAACTGCTAATAGTTGATTGCTATTGAAATCGATAACTTCCTTGATTACACCGATTTTGTAATCTTCTTCAAAAACCTCGCAATTGACCAGATCGTGGAAGTAGTACTGATCCTCTTCTAGTTCGGGGAGTTGATTGAGTGGAAGATATAGCTTTGACTTCACCATTGTCCTTGCAGAATCGAGTGAATCTATTTCTTCAAACTTGATGAGTGCTCTGTCTTGATTGATTTGGATTGTGCTAATAAAAAAAGGAACCAATCTTCCTTGTTGTTCAAGAAAAACCGATTCCAAATTTCTATACTCTTCAGGGAAGTCTACCTCTAATAAAACTGTAACTTCCCCGTGAAGACCATGAGTCTTGATCACTTCCCCTAACTGGTAGCAATCATTCTGCTTCATTGCAGATTAACCTTCTTTTTTTTCTCCCTCAGTTGAAGCTTCTACTTGAGCTTCTTCTACTTCCGCTACGTCCTCAGCTACGTCCTCATTGTCTTCTGCTCCAGCCTCTTTAATTTCCTCAACTAGAGCCGCTTCAGCTTCTTGAGCTTTTTTCTTCAGCTCTTCAGATCTAGCATCACTAACCTTCTTCTCAGCAGCAAGGGCAGCTTTCTTCTTATCATCTTTCGCTTTTGCAAGTAGATCAACTTTGCCCTGAATCTTAGACTCTTTTGCTTTCATCCACTCTTCAAGTTTTTGATCTGCATCTTCTTGAGTGATGGCTCCTTTGTTGACACCAATCTGAAGATGTTTTTTCATCATGACGCCTCTGTAAGAAAGCATCGCTCTTACAGTATCTGTCGGTTGGGCTCCTTTCATTACCCAATCAAATGCTTTATTATCATCAAGATTGATAGATGCCGGATCCGTATTGGGATTGTATGTACCAATCTTCTCGATGAAGCGACCATCTCGTGGTGCTCTAGCATCTGCCACTACTACATCGTACATGGCTTGTTTTTTGCGTCCTCGACGCGCTAGTCTGATTTTTACTGACATAATTCTTTTTGTTTATGGAACTCGTCCATCAAAAGTTTAAAAATGGAGCGCAAATGTAGATCATTTTTATTGCCTACGGAAAGAGTTCTGCTTTTACCTTCTATGGTACCATTTATTAATGAGTGCATTTAACAAATGATGCCCTGATTGGTTTTGTATCCTTAAATAAAGCTTCAATCATCGCTTGATATTTGTATTTTTATAATCGCTTAAGCAGTTTTAATTAGAACTATTTAGACTTTATTTTTGTAGAAGAACAAATTAGAATATGGATAAGTATTCATACATTGCTAATGCTCACGGAAATTATCTGGATGAGCTATTTAATGCCTACAAAGAGAATCCAGAGACCATAGATGAGTCTTGGAAGAAGTTTTTCGAGGGTTTTGAATTTGCACAAGAAAAGTACGGTGAATCTGGTGGGGATCCTTCTGTTGCTACCCCTAAGGAAACTGCGGTCAGAAACCTGATATATAACTATCGGTCCTGGGCGCATCTAGTTGCAGATACCAATCCTGTGCGTGAGCGTAGGCCTCATACGGCAAAGTTAGAATTATCTGATTTCGGTCTGTCAGATCAGGATCTTAATACAGAGTTTGAAGTTGGCCAAGAAGTTGGTTTAGGCAAAGCTTCGCTTAACAACATTCTAGCGAAACTGAAAAAAGTGTACGCAAACCATATTGGGTTCGAGTACAATCATATAAGAGATTCCAATATAAGCGATTGGCTAAAGGATAAGATTGAGCTGGAAGGGTTTAACATCAATCCTCCGCGAGATGTAAAACATAGGATATTATCCAAGTTGAACGAAGCGAGTGTTTTTGAGAATTTCTTGCATACCAAATTCTTAGGACAAAAGAGGTTTTCTCTGGAAGGTGGGGAAAATATGATCCCTGCACTAGACACAATCATCAATAAAGGTGCTGAACTCAATGCAGAGGAAGTTATCATTGGGATGGCTCACAGAGGCAGATTGAATGTTCTTGCCAATATAATGGGTAAGACCTACGAAGAGATTTTTAGCGAATTTGAGGGAAATCAGGAAGTAGATCTTACCATGGGAGATGGTGATGTGAAGTATCACCTTGGTTATTCATCCTACATTGATACCACTGCAGGTAAGAAGATGTATGTAAAACTTGCTCCAAATCCCTCGCACCTTGAAGCAGTGGATCCGGTAGTGCTTGGATACAGTAGGGCGCAAATAGATGATGAATACAGGGGCGATATGGGTAAGGCAATTCCTGTCTTGATTCATGGTGATGCGGCAGTTGCGGGTCAAGGGATTGTCTATGAGTGTATTCAAATGTCTCTACTAGAAGGTTATAAAACAGGAGGGACAATCCACTTTGTTATAAATAATCAAGTAGGATTTACTACAGATTTTGCTGATGCACGTTCTAGTATTTATTGTACTGACCTAGCGAAGATTGTTGATGCTCCTATTTTGCATGTAAACGGGGATGATGCCGAGGCAGTACAATTTTGTACCAATTTGGCAGTCGAGTATCGCCAAAAATTTAGAAAAGATATATTTATTGATCTTCTCTGCTACAGGCGTCATGGTCACAATGAAAGTGATGAGCCTAGGTTTACCCAACCGACACTCTATAATGCAATAGGAAAACACCCCAATCCTAGAGAGTTGTATGTAAAGCAACTCATACGTCGTGGAGATTTAAACGATGCAGAGGTGAAAATCTTAGAAAAAGATTTCAAAGACAAACTTCAAGCTCGGCTGAATGAAATCAAACAAAATCCATTGCCTTACAAGCCGCAGAAAATTGAAGAAGAATGGCATCATTTGAGACGATCCCTAGGTAAGGACTTTGATAAGTCTCCCGATTCCAGTGTGTCAGATGAGATTGTTGAAAAAGTGGCTAAAGCTGTGACAGAAATTCCTAATGGATTTAAGCCACTTAGACAGATCGAAAAACTGCTGAAAGATCGAAAGACTAATTTCTTCGAAAAGAAAGAACTGGGATGGGCAGATGCAGAATTACTTGCGTATGGTTCACTTCTTGCAGAAGGCAAGATCGTCCGAATGTCTGGTCAAGATGTAAAAAGAGGAACCTTTTCTCACAGACATGCTTATTTCTTTGATTCAAATACGGGAGAGCCTTATTGTGGTCTCGACAATATTCAAGAGGGGCAAGAGCCTTTTAGAATTTACAACTCCTTACTGTCAGAGTATGGCGTTTTAGGATTTGAATATGGCTTTGCTATGGCCACACCAAATGCATTGGTAGTATGGGAGGCTCAGTTTGGTGATTTTGCCAACGGGGCTCAGATAATGATTGATCAATTTATTGCCAGTGCTGAGAGCAAATGGCAAAGAATGAATGGTCTAGTCCTGCTGTTACCCCACGGATATGAAGGACAGGGACCAGAGCACTCAAATGCTAGACCAGAAAGA
>JABSPG010000888.1 GCA_013214445.1 Ekhidna sp.
GAAAGGTTTGCTGAAATACCTCCACGAGTAGAGTACTCATTATCTAAAAGCGGGAAAGCACTTTTGCCCGTCTTAAAATCACTTAGTGACTGGACCTTTGACACCTTCGATAACATTGCCTTCGAGCAATGTAGAATCGTTAGTGATACGGAACCTACTGGCTAACTGGAGGAATTGAGAAATCCCTTCTTACTACCGTTCGTGATAAGGTTTACTATTTAATCTTCCTCCGAATCCTTTTTGAAGAACGGCACAAATTCTTTTTTTATCGTTTCCGTATCCCACCCTTGATCCTGATTAGTGGCGTCATTTGCCATATCATCTAGCATCATCGCTTCGATTTCTTCAATTCCTCGCCTTGCTCTATTGATCAAGGTTTTTTGTTCGTTTCTTGTTTTTGCCAAGTCAGCAAGTAGTGCCTCATCGTGCTTTCTGAATTTCTTTAGAGACCTTTGAATGTGATATTTTCTCAAACCAAGTACCTGTAAAGCATTGGAACCCATGCGTAGTGCGCCATCCGAAAATTCCCTGTAAACACCTTCGAGATCTTCCTCCACCATGGCGTAGTAGTCTGCCCATGTTTTTGTCCGAACGATAATTTTGAGGTGAGGAAAATGCTTTTTGGAATTGGAGACTATGTCAGCACTCTTGACCGGATCATCAACAGAAACAATCAGCAGTTTAGCCTCATGAGCTCCTGCTGCATGCAAAAGATCAACCCTGGAGGCATCTCCATAAAACACTCTGAAACCATACTTCCTCAATAAATCAACATTATTAGGATCAATATCTAGGTAAGTCGCCTGAACGCCATTGGCTTGTAAAAACCTACCTATCACACTTCCATATCTTCCAAAGCCAGCAATTATCACCTCGTTGTTTTCGCTTATAGCATCCGCTTCTCTGTCTGTAGATTCTTGGGTACCAAAATAAGGTTGTATGAGCTTTTCATTAACCAGCATCAATAGTGGCGTAAACGCCATGGAAATCGCCACTGCAGCAATGATTGGATTGCTGGTCTCAGTGGTCATCACTCCATTTTGCTGAGCAAAAGAGAAAAGTACAAATGCAAATTCGCCTCCTTGTGCTAAACTGAACGAAAAAAGTAAACCATTATCCATCTTCATCCCGAAAACACGTCCTATTATCAGGAGGATAATGAACTTCACTGCAATCAAACCCAATACCAAATAGGCAATGGTTTTAGGGTTGTTTATAATCAGGTTAAAATCGATGGAAGCCCCAACTGCAATAAAGAAAAGCCCCAACAATAAACCTTTGAAAGGTTCAATGTCGGTTTCCAATTCATGTCGATACTCACTCTGCGCTAATACCACACCCGCCAAAAACGTCCCCAAAGCAGGACTGAGTCCCACTAAAGTCATTAGAACAGTCACTCCGATAACCAGCAGCAAAGCAGCTGCCGTAAATAGCTCTCGCAGCTTAGTAGACGCGATAAATCTGAACAAGTAATTCAGAAGATAGCGACCCGAAAGAATGATCCCTAAAATCACACAAATGATGATTACCGTTTGAAGCCAGATCGGTAGACCTTCTGTAATCGTATGAGAACCATGACCATCAACCTCAACGGCATCAAAAACTGCTAGCAATGGAAAAACCGC
>JABSPG010000889.1 GCA_013214445.1 Ekhidna sp.
AAAGACTTGGGTAAGGAGTCCAGTTTTGCACCGACCAATGTAGCCGTCTATTTTGGACAGTCGAATATGACGGTACCTGATCCATATTTTGACGGTAAGGGACCTGAACGTACAGGTTGTAATCATTGCGGAGCTTGCATGACCGGTTGTCCCAATAACTCAAAGAATACATTAGACAAAAATTACCTTCACCTGGCTCAAGGCAATGGTGCGGAGATACTTGCTGAAAAGGAAGTGATGGATGTTAAGCCAATAGACGCACAAGACGGGCAGGATGGTTATCTAGTCACCTATCAGGACAGTACCCGATTTTTCAAAAGAAAAAAGACGATCAAGGCTCAAGGAGTGATTTTTGCCGGAGGTGTTTTGGGAACGCTCAAGCTCCTCTTGAAGCTTAAGAAGCAGTCCCTCCCTGCGCTATCAAATCACCTAGGGCACGACATGCGCACCAACAATGAGACCTTGATCAGTGTCTCTTCTTTGCAAAAAGAGCTCAATGTCTCCAAAGGAGTAGCCATTGGTAGCATATTGGAAACAGATGAAAACAGCCAGCTCGAAATATGTAGATACGGAGAAGGCTCTAATGCTTGGAAATTGACGCATCTACCTTACAGTGCTTCAAAGAACCACTTGATCAGATACCTCAATATGTTCTTGGGATTTCTGAAATCACCCATAGACTACTTTAAGGTGTACTTCAGAAACAGTTGGTCAAAGAAGACGGTGGTCTTGCTTTTTATGCAAACGCTTGATAGCACCCTAACTTTTGGTCGCTCCCGATTTGGAGGCTTCTTCTCCAAGGTTGGAAAGGGTGAAAAACCGACTCCCTACATCCCTGAGTCAATCAAGCTTACGAAAGACTATGCTAAGAAGGTGAATGGGAAAGCGACTTCTTTTGTAGGAGAGGCATTGGTTGGTATTCCTGCAACAGCCCACATCTTAGGAGGAGCCGTGATGAGTGACACCCCTGAAAGTGGTGTGATTGATCAGAACAATCGGGTATTTGGATATGAAAACATGTTCGTGATTGATGGATCTATGATTTCTGCAAATCCAGGGGTTAACCCTTCTTTGTCAATTACAGCTATTGCAGAGTGGGCACTTTCCAAATTTCCGAAGAAAGCGAATCATGGGTCGTAAGTCCATCAAGCGAATCCGCAAGCCACTCACCAAGAAGGCACAGGCCTGGTTGCGTGAGCTAGTGACACTGCTGCAAAACAAGGAGTTGGATAAGCTCACCCTAGATGAAATGGCCGAACTCATCGGCAAAAGCAAGAGTACGATATATTCCTATTTTTCTACCAAGGAGGAGATTTACCAAGCAGCGATTCAATTGATCTTAGATGATATGCTAGATTTACTCTCAACCGAAGCTACCTCGGGAGAAAACATGGAGGATGTACTGCAGGTGATGCTCATAAAAATTAGCGAAGGAATAGAAGGAATTTCCATCAGTTTTTTGGAGCAACTTCAAGTTCATTTCCCCGAGGTTTGGATGCTTATTGAGCAGTTTACAGATCAGTTGCTCCAAACCATCGAGATGATTTATAGACAAGGAATGGACCAGGGAGACTTCAAGTCATATAACCTGCAACTGATTCTAGCCCTGGACAAGCACT
>JABSPG010000890.1 GCA_013214445.1 Ekhidna sp.
TGCTACAGTTCCAACCGAGGATACGGCATGCTCTCGGTAGTAGAGGTAGTCCTGAACCATAAAGCATGCCCCGATGAGGAAGCCTATGCCAACACACCCAAATATGATCCCGAAGATGGTAAATGCTCTCATTGAATGTTGAGTTACGCAAGTCTAAACTTAATGATTATGAAGGATCAACTTAGCCCTATGCATCTAAAATTTAGTTCAGAGCTGAAGTCCGATGTGGCATTTTTTGGGTTGTCTTCACCATCTGACTTATCATTCATTAAAGATTCAATGGCCATATTATAGCAGTAGTTTGAATGCTATTCGCTTCTAGATCATATCTGAACGTATTTGTGAAATTTCAAAAATCGAACTATAATTGCAAATATAGTTCGATTTTAAGATATGATATTTCAGCACTATGAATAAACTAAAGGCACTCAAATACGCTGTGGGATTTGTTCTTCCAGCACTGACTTGGTACAGCTTCAATGTTTACGGTTGGATGACGTTTATCCCTTTATTGTACGCCTTCTTCTTTATTCCTGCTGTCGAGCTAATCTTTCCTCCGGACGCCTCAAATTTCAGTAAGCAGGAAGAAGCCACTCATTTCGATAATGCACTGTATGATTTACTGATCTATTTGATTGTTCCTGTGCAGCTTTTCACCCTGGTATATTTCCTCTTCTCCATGCAGGAATCGGGTCTTACTTGGATCGATAAAGTGGGAAGAATCACTTCCATGGGGCTTTGCTGCGGTATACTAGGGATAAATGTGGGGCATGAGCTTGGTCATCGTAAACATATGTATGAACGGTGGCTGGCTAAGATTAACCTGATGACCTCATTAAACATGCACTTTATGCATGAGCATAACATGCATCACCATAAGATGGTCAGTACCCCTGAAGATCCTGCGACCGCTCGCTTCGCTGAGCCAGTCTATTTGTTTTGGTTTAGATCCATTTTTGGAGTGTACGCTTGTGCTTGGAAACTGGAGGCACAGAGACTTGCAAAAAAAGGAATTTCGTTTTGGTCATTCCGAAATCAGATGATTACCGATCACCTTGCGGAGCTAGGCCTTATGATAGCCATCGGTTATTTCTTTGGGCTAGCAGCGGTTGGCTATTTCGTTTCAGCCGCGTTGATAGGCCACTTGCTGCTTGAGACGGTGAATTACATTGAGCACTATGGTTTGATTCGTAAAAAAGAAGGGGATCGGTACGAACGTGTAATGCCACATCATTCGTGGAATTCGGATCATTTGTTGGGAAGGCTAAACTTATTTGAGCTGTCTCGTCATTCAGATCATCATTTCATAGCGAGTCGCAAGTATCAGGTGCTTCGCCACATTGACCCCTCTCCGCAGATGCCTACCGGCTATCCGGGAATGATGGTACTTTCCTTGTTTCCACCATTGTGGTTTGCTGTGATGAATCCCAAAGTAAAAGCGATACAGTCTGATCTACAGGAGAAATCTTGAGATGGAACACGATTACGATTACATAATCATTGGTAGTGGGTTTGGTGGGTCTGTGAGTGCGCTGCGACTCTCAGAGAAAGGGTACAAGGTGTTGGTTATTGAAAATGGAAAGTGGCGCTCGGGCAAAGACTTTGCTAAAACCA
>JABSPG010000891.1 GCA_013214445.1 Ekhidna sp.
ATATAAATTATACATTCCTAGCGCCTTTGGGAACTTGAACCATACCTGCCTTTACACCCAAAATATTACCAAAGGGAGAGACTGCTCCCTTTGGTAAAAATAGCGATCGCTGATGTTTGTTAATCTTTTCCCACAAGCTGCAACTGGAAGCATTCGGGATAGGTGCGATGGCAACTGCTAACTCTTGTCCCCTAATGCAGTTGTACTAACTCTCCGATTTTTGGAATCTAGTTGTCACAGCTATATTACCAGAGATTAGATATCTCTATCAACCTTGATTTAGGAAGACTAGCATCAGGACTCTAGAATAATTATTGGAGATGTTTAGTAGGTATGAGTCAAAGATTAAGTTCTCTCATACCAAACTCAGGATACCAGGGAAGAGTCACCCTTTCACCTATGTATCTTATGATTCATCAGTAACCAATTCTCACAATATTGCCATCAAAGGTTGGCACGGACATGACAAAGGGGTCTGTAGAATAAGTCAATGCCTGTTCTTGAAGAATACCAATTGCAATCTGCTCCCCCATGCGAATGCTATCATAATAGTCGCTGAAGTAGTGAACTCCTGCCATGTTTCGACCAATGGAAATATTGGCGGCTAGTTTATTGAGTTCACCTTCAAGAGTTAGAGCCTCAGAAATATTATTAATGTCTTCTGTTATCAAGTCAGTGCCTGACGAGTTAGTTCGGAAAGCGATAAACTGATCCTGATCCTCCTTATGTTTAAACTTATATTCGTTATTACTATCCTTGATAAGCACTGTACTAGTATCAAAAAATGCTTTGAGAATAGTTACACAAGCACCAGCAACAGTGGCATGTCCTGCACCATAAGCAGGGTGCATGGGAGAGCCTTCAGGAAATGCCATTGGTAGCAAATAACTACTTTCCGCAATTTCGGCAATTTTTCCTAAAGTACTTGTTGTCAAATTACCATATCCATTGCTTCCCAACTTATCTATGAATCCATGAACGTATTGACTCAAGGCTTGTGGAATCAAGCTCTCTTGTATTTCACCGTTGTTTTTACGACGCACTAGGTCAATTCGTGCTGCTAGAGCCTCTGGTCGCAAGCGAATATGATTATTAAACTTCTGAAAACGAATAGCCTTAAGTGCTCGTGTTGCCACCTCAGTCACCAAGGTCAAAATGTGAGGACCTGCATAAAGAGCAAAACCACCAGCGTGAGGGCGAGTTTTTGGATCCTTTGCTGCTTCACCACCTCCAGAGAGATGATCGAAACTAGGATCAAAAGGAGTTCCCATTCCTAACAAAATGAAACAAGCATTGAGATAAGCTTGATAAAGGGCATCGTAGTGGACATAGGTTGCCAGGTCGCGGGGTGTGTAAATAAAGCGATGACTTCCATTTCCTTCAACGTATGTTTCTCTCTCCTGCTTAATACCCCGCTGGACTTTAACATAATTTTCCCATTGAGTCATATAGTTTTGAAGAGAGGCTACGGGAACTCTTTGGTCAATTTGCTGAACACCATAAGCAATTCTTCCCGTAGTGGTATTATCAACTCCGTTGACCCCTTTGTTACCTATCAGCAAAAATTGAGAAAGGTAAGGTCCAACCTCTACCCCCGGAGAAGACCCACGAAA
>JABSPG010000892.1 GCA_013214445.1 Ekhidna sp.
TCACCGACATTCGGGCACAGTAACCCTAGATGCTATTCAATGCAAGCAAGGAGAAAAGGAGCTATACGCAAACAAGCAGGAGCTGTGCTCACCAAACACCAGCCAGGAAAAGCCCAATTTAGAAAAAGTTATCATTCTACAAGAAGTGGAACACTTAGAAAAGGAGGCTTTCAGATGTGAACTTTTGGAATCAACCATTGATGAGCTCTGTGGTATCTGGTCTTACGCCAAATTAGCAGCCTTCAATGTCAATAGGCCAGTGAATATCTCCGTCGAGAAATGCCATCAAATGGTCAAGCACGGCTACTTCAGATTACAGCATGGCCACGAAATCTTCATTGACCAGAACTCGGAAGTCCAGTTCAGCTATGTTAGACAAGGGGAACTTACCATGTCCAGCGACAATATACGGTGCAAAAGTGGACAGACTACGCTTCTCCATGGACAGGCAGTCACTGGATTGATAGAAATGGTATCAGCCAGATTAAAACTAACAAAGGTCCCCCTGATGGAGAATACATATTACAGAACTGACCTACACAGTGGCCTGCAGCTACCCCGGCACTGTATGGAGACCACCGGATGTGTCACAAACATAGGGACATATATTTTCCCGGATATGGGAGAACCTACAGGGGCTTGTCTGTATCAGAGGATCCGGAGCATAAACATGCTCACTTACCAGGAATTCAGAAACAAATTTCTGGTCAACGCCGATCACCACCTTATCTTCCATGTAGGACCCAAGGTAGGACCACCAGAACTGATGACAGAGCAGAAGGCCCGAAGGCTGGGAACTTGCGTCAAGCTGGAAGGATCCTACTATACCCAATTTGACGGAATATATATTCTTACGAATGCCACCAACTCAGCACCGGAACTAGCAGCAGCAATGGTGCTGCCGGAGGTAGATGGATCTAACTACTCCCCCATGATCCATCAACAGATGGACAATGACTACCAGCTGTACTACCTAGAACAACTACTGCAGGAGCAAATGGCCGCCCAGAAAGAGAGACTCTGTAAACTGATCCTCCAGCCAGAAGAGCACATCTTCAGATCTCCTTTCCACGAGAATAGCATTGTCAAAGTTACCGGAGATCTGGTCAGTTTCAGGGTGTGTGAGCCCATTGAGGTTATCCTACGCCTGGGCCCCAGCGAGCCTCCAGCCAGATGTTTTGCCGGTTTTACTATGGTTGAGGTTTTCGAGCGAGGAAATCGGGACGCCCATCATATGTATATGCACCTGGAAACCAGACTATTATTCACCGAAGCACCCGCCTACATCACTGAAGTTGTTTGTAACCAAACCAAACAGATGTATGTGGCCGCTAAACACAGACTGCAGGGAATGGTTAGCTTATATCCATACCCGGTGCATGATTACAACATCTCAGCTAACCTGATAAGGAGTACTGACTTCATCTGGGACAAGTCTGTCCCGATTGAGCTCACACTAGATTCTCATGATGGCTTGTATACAACCAATGAGTATACAAACTACCATCATGAGATCATCAGGAAAGCCAGCGCTGATGTGGCAATGAGGGTTATAGCCTCAACCTTCTGCCCCAGCGGAGAGTATTGCCCTCAGGAGGCTGCGGAAGACACCC
>JABSPG010000893.1 GCA_013214445.1 Ekhidna sp.
GTGTTACTAGGATCAAGGTTTAATACAAAAAGGTTTACACCATCGTTTCTTTGTGTTGGCTCATTTTGAATAAATATTGTGAGCGTGTCTTGTCGCAACGTTCGCTCAAATTTTCTAAGATATATTTCTTGTTGACCATCGGGTAGTGTCCTATTCACCTCCACAACCAATGAATCCTCAACTGTCCTACCAAAGTTTCTGACCACAAAATTGATTTTAAAAGAATCCTGAGTGGCAAGTACCTGCTGGTCGTCAATGGATAGCACAGACACTTCATTAGCCTCTACAGCATAGTCTGGTTTTTCAGCTCCAAATAATTTTAGAGCAGGATCTCCCTGCAAAGTCATCTGCTGTAGTTGAGTGAGGTTTGTTCCTGTGGTTCCATACTGGTCTCGATATCTCCGGGAAACTTCGAGAATTACCCTTCCGATGCTTTCTCCAATGAAGTCGTCCTCACCAAAGCCTACCTCATAAAACAAATCGCTCCATCTCTTCAGTGTGCTTGACAATGCTATATTAGAGTGTGCCATAAAGGCAATTGCTCCCAGGTTTGGCGTGCTCATCCAGTCTTCACCAAAAGTGGTGCCCGTACCATAGATTTCTCCAGCCTGACATCCATTCACCAAAAAGATTGGATATTTGGCTTGGTTACTAAAACCTAACCTCCTATCGCTTACTAATCCTATTTCTATATCTGTGGTGCTCCCACTAGAATGTCCAAAAAAGGTAACATAACCTACCCCTTGATTGACTCGATCGGTAACATCGATGAACTCAACAGCTTGACTGGTCCTTCGGCTACTGTTATATGCCTTTCCACCAACAAAATCGGTGGCGACACTTGCGGCAAACCCCTGAATAATTGAAATAAATTCTTCGATTTCACGATCTGTCTTCCCACCACTCAACTGCAAAAAGTCTTTCCGCCAAAGCTCATCATAGGGTAGCGCTTCCATTTCAATGACTTTGTCCAAGTAGTCCGAAACTGCAACAGCGGTAGTAGCATTCAATCTCCCGACTGGTATCTCTGGAATTTCCTGATCAGAATTAATCCCAAGTCCATACATCAAATCACTCCCCGGAAATCCATAGGTAGGCACATTCAAAGTGGAAATCTCAGACCTGTAGTAATTGAAGTTAGGCGTGAATCCTTTTCCGATAAGAAAAACACTTTCAATGATATTCGAATTGCTAGCATCTACAATGAAATTCCTTACAGCAATGGGTGATGGATCTCCATAAGAGTATGTATCGTATAATTCATCAATATTGGCTATTTGAACATTAAAAGATCCACCTGCAGCAGACTCTCGATAGTTAGCATATGCTGATACAGGATCGTCTTCTGTACTCCTAAGATCCTTATGGGCAACAATTAGAAAGTTCGTATTTACAAAGTCATATGTCTGCAGATCGACCTGGACAATTCTTCCGACACTGGAAAATCCAGCTGCTGCCAACACTTTTCTACCGCCTCCGGCATCTGGAATAACCACATCCGTCTCTTCGGCATTAGAAGCAGTTGCGATTCTTATCGAATTTGTAGGGTCAGTGATGTCGAATACTTTAATATCGCTTGGGCTATCTGAAGGTATTTTAAGCCACGCTTTC
>JABSPG010000894.1 GCA_013214445.1 Ekhidna sp.
AATTTATCTTCTAATACTGTGCTGATTGTTTGCATACCCCTAATTAAGTACCCCTAATTAGGTTATTCCAAGTTTTTGTCGTGAATGACAGGTTTGTAAACGTGAATGACAACTATGATTTCAACTTGCTCTCCATTTGTTTTTTGAAGGATCTAGAAAGCCGAAGCTCCTCTCCTCCCCTAAGCTGAACTTTATCGCTATAGATAGACTTTACAAATCTTAAATTAACAATTGTGGAACGATGAATCTGTGAAAACTGCTGAGGCAAAGATTCTCTGACACTACTAATACTATTTCGATCAACTTCTGGGGTATCACGATCGACCAAATAATACTCGACATAGTGATCATCCGATTGGATGTAACGAATGTCATCATGATAGAGGACTGCTTTGCTTTTTAGTGTTATAAAATCACTCGCCTGCTTATCAACAGTCTCCTCAATCTCTTTCAATGCATCTTTTAGTTCCGCATTGGAGATGAGTAATTGATCCCGGTGCTTAATCACATCAACGATGATCAATCCCATAGCAATCGTCAGAGCAAACACTTCTACTAAATACCCAAACATTATTGGAGGTATCCAGAAAACATGCAAATCGAAAAAACCATATTCATTCCCCAATTCAGAAATAATTCCTAAAAAGAAAGCACTGTATCCAAAAAGAAATAGCTTAGCACGAATAGGTTCTACTTTTAACGATTTGATAGCACTCAAATAGGCAAAGACAATAGTCAATAAAAGAATCAAGTACCTGATGGCAAAAAGCTTTGGAGCTTCTTTGAGATACTCCTGAGGAAAGATTATCCACACAACGAACCCAAGTAGAAAAAACACGACCATCCCTGACATCACCAGACTAAATTTTGGAATCAACCTTTTTGTGCCAAAAAAGAGCTGTATATATATTATCAGAAACATGCTTGCAATTGAGGTCCACATTGGATAGAAATGTGTGTTAAAGGCTGGGTAATTAGAGGTTATGAACTGATAAGAAAAACCCTCCTTACTGAAAAACCACATCGCAAATGAAAAAACATATACGCCATAAACGACAAATACTCGCTTCTTCAAAAGCACTCCGACTGCAAGGGAGAAGAAAGAAACTAGGAATAGCACCCCAAAGTACAAACCAAAAGAAATACCTTCTGAGGCAAGTTTAGAATAATATGCTTCACTATCATATAAGACGATCGGGAAATCGACTGCAGACTGCTTCTTTTCAACATGCAAAAGATATGAAATTGATTCACCCAACGATATTTCTATTGGTAAAACAAAGTTCCTGCTTCGAATAGGCCTCTGATCAAAAATGTATTGATCACCAGTTACATGTAACTGAAGCAATGAATCATCCTGAATCTGATACAAGCTCAAAAGATCAAGCTGCGGATTGAGTACCTCTAGATATTTTGATTTTGTGTTCGAATTGTTCTGAAGGATGAAATAAATCCAATGAGATGTATTACCAACCATCCCTAGATTAGTGCTTTCTTCTAAAGGAGTCAGTTCTTTTCCTAGAATACCTTCTAAAACAATTGAAGCTGAAACATTTTCATCAGTAGCATATACCTGCAGAAAGTCATTTACTTCAATAGGTATAGAATC
>JABSPG010000895.1 GCA_013214445.1 Ekhidna sp.
CCAGATTTACAGTCTGGCCCGACTCTCCAGCTTCGGCGCATCCCCAGCATACTCAAAGAACTATTCGTCTGAGAAGGAGGATTCGAACCTCCGACCTCCTGCGTCCAAGGCAGGCAAACAACCACCGTTATCTTCCCAGTTTTTCAAAACCCCTCCATCCTGCTCAAGGAGTGGAGGGGGCATCTTGCACCGTGTGTGCTTCAATCATGATTCAAAGCTGACGAGCTACTGCGCAATCTTTTTGCGTAGTAAATAAATTTTTCATTTTTTTATAAAAAAACTTCCTGTGCCAGTAAATAGAAATGCCTTAGTCCGATACAAAACCATTGACAACTGCCTTAGAAACAGGCATAGGAAATGGACATTGGAAGATCTGATTGAAGCTTGCTCTGATGCTCTTTATGATTATGAAGGCATTGATAAAGGAGTGAGTAGGAGAACAGTGCAGATGGATATTCAAATGATGCGCAGCGATAAACTTGGATATCATGCTCCAATCATTGTTGAGGATAAGAAATTCTACACCTACTCTGATCCAGACTATTCCATTACTAATATTCCACTAACCGATCAAGACTTAGGCAAGCTTTCTGAAGTAGTTGATATACTAAAGCAGTTCAAGGGATTTACACATTTTCAAGAATTAAGTGGAATGGTTCAGAAGTTGGAGGATAAGATTCATGTGTCCAAGACTAATGAGCGTCCTATCATTGATCTTGAAAAGAACGAGAACCTAAAAGGATTAGAATACATTGATCCAATTTTTCAAGCTATTGTCAATAAGCGGTGCATCACGCTTACTTATCAATCATTCAAAGCAAGAAGTTCTAACACTTTTAACTTTCATCCAGCTCTTCTAAAGGAGTTCAGAAACCGGTGGTTTGTACTTGGAAAGAAAAAGCCACAAACAGGTTTCATGCTACTAGCTCTAGATAGAATCGAAGTATTGGAAGAGTCTATTCATCCAGTAATGGCATTTGATGAGTCCACAATTGAAGATTTCTTTAGAGATGTAGTAGGCGTGAGTGTGAACGAAGGAGAAGACCCGATTGAGGTTGTATTGGCTATTGATCATTCCAACGCACCCTATGTATTGACTAAGCCCATCCATCACAGTCAGAAACTTGTTGAAAAGAATGACCAGGGAATAGTTGTATCAATTCAAGTCCAGCCAAACTTCGAATTGGAAAGAGAAATATTAGGATTTGGAGAAAGCATCAAGGTAATTTCCCCCTCAAGACTCAGGTCAAGAATAAAAGAAAAATTGACATATGCAATTGATCTTTATAACACTGAGTTGAATGAGAACATAATCAAGAACTACAATAAGAGACTAGAGTCTCGTGGCTACATTATTACTCATCATGTCTACACAAAGAGAGAAGTAGCCAAGATGGGATCGATGCTTCATCACTACAAAAATGGAAATCCTGGGACAAGCAGTGAAGTTTATGCAATCCGCAATCTCTTAGGCAAGATCCCTGAACTCAGCCAGTTGGTCTTGAATAATAACCTAAAGAAGATTCTGTCCAAGATTGACGAAAACCTATTTCTTACAAAGGCTATCTACTTTGATAAGCCTGCTCAATCAAACTGGTATGTGACC
>JABSPG010000896.1 GCA_013214445.1 Ekhidna sp.
TATTTACATCCTAAATATTCACCTGTAAACAGATATGCGAGAGATATCATTGGTTGCTTAAACAACTGGGTTGACGGCTGGGTAGATTGGAACATGGTATTGGATAAACAAGGTGGTCCTAACTGGTTCAAAAACTGGTGTGCTGCTCCGGTAATTGTGGATCCAGAAGCAGATGAGGTGTACTTCACCCCTCTTTATTACACCATGGCTCACTTTAGCAAATACATACGCCCCGGAGCAAAAGTTATTCAGTCAAACTCTTCTGATGAGGATTTATTGGTTACTGGTGCCCTCAATGAGGACCAATCCATTGCAGTAGTCGTGTTTAACCCTACTGAAAAGACTAAATCTTTTAGGCTTAGCCTCAAAGACAACAATAAAACGATTTCTATTAACCCTAAAGCGATTCAAACAATAACAATCGCTAAAATCTAACCGATTATGTCACAATATACTACTGCAGCCAAAGACAAAGTGCCTATTCTCCAGAAGTCCGCTTTTGGAGCTGGACACCTTGTGCTGAACCTGCTGCCAGGTTCGTTGGCTATTTTTATGTTCTTTCTACTCACAGCGTTCGGCATGGACCCATTTCTTGCCGGCCTCTTGGGAGGATTACCCCGAATATTTGATGCCATCACAGATCCCATCATGGGTTTCATTTCTGACAATACCAAGTCCAGATATGGGAGAAGAAGACCTTACATATTCGTTGGTGCAATCTTAAGCGGACTCTTTTTCATCTTACTCTGGCAACTGGATGAAAACAACAGCCAGACTTATAACTTCTGGTACTTTCTAATCATGTCAATGGTGTTCCTAATTGGAAATACCATGTTTGCGACCCCTTTGGTTGGTTTGGGATATGAAATGACGCCAGATTATAATGAACGTACCAGACTGATGGCATTTGCTAATACAATCGGTCAGGTAGCATGGATGATAGTGCCATGGTTTTGGGTACTGATTGCAAATCCGGACCTTTTTGAATCACAGGCTGTGGGAGTAAGACAGCTGTCGATCATTGTAGGAGGAATATGTCTCCTGTTGGGACTTCTCCCTGCCATTTTCTGTAAAGGGATTGATGCTGCTCATATGGATAATCGAGCCAAATTATCCATGAAGTCTTTGGTATCAAACATGAAAGATCTAGTGAAGGGAATTGTAGAGGCAGTTAAAAACAAGCCATTCTTAAAGCTTTGCGGAGCAACTTTCCTTGTATTTAATGGCTTCCAGCTAGTCGCTTCCTTTAGTTACTTCATCATCGTTTTCCACATGTTTGAAGGAAGCTTTGGTGCCGCTGGTAACTGGCCAGCTTGGTTTTCAACAGTAACTGCAATTGTAACAGCATTCTTAGTTATCCCTATCATCTCCAAAATTTCCACCAAATTTGGAAAGCGTAAAGCATTCATTATTTCAACTGCTATTTCCATCGTTGGGTATCTCTTAAAATGGTGGGCATTCAATCCAGACAATCCTTGGCTCATATTCATGCCTGTACCTTTAATGGCCTTTGGTCTAGGAGGTTTGTTTACACTTATGATGAGTATGACGGCTGATGTCTGTGATCTGGACGAACTGGAGAATGGGATGCCAAGAAAAGAAGGA
>JABSPG010000897.1 GCA_013214445.1 Ekhidna sp.
AAATGTCATGAAGGTGTGATTCCTCTATGGATCTAACACTGTCAGCAACTTCTAAGAAGTGTTTGTAAGCAGTTTTCAAGGCCTCAGGATCCAAGGAATAACCCAACTTTTTAGCATGAAAATTAAGTGCAGCTTTACCACTTCTAGCAGTCAAGATTATTTCTGAGCCCGTGGCACCTACTTCTTCAGGGTCAATGATTTCATACGTTTCTCTGTTTTTGATTACTCCATCTTGATGGATGCCTGATGAATGTGAGAAAGCATTGGCCCCAACAATTGCCTTATTTGGCTGGACAGGCATATTCATCATCTCTGATACCGTGCCACTTATCGGGGTAATTAATTTGGTATTGATCTGGTGCTGTACACGCAGCTGCTTGTGTTGATTGATGATCATCACCACTTCTTCCAGTGAAGTATTCCCTGCTCGCTCTCCAATTCCATTAATGGTGCACTCCACTTGTCTTGCTCCAGCCTGAACTCCAGAGATGCTATTAGCAGTAGCAAGTCCTAAATCATTGTGACAGTGGGTCGATAAGGTCGCTTTATCAATATTTGGAACATTGTCTTTCAAGAACTTAATCTTAGCTCCAAATTGCTCAGGTAGGCAATATCCTGTTGTATCAGGTATATTGATCACCTTGGCGCCCGCTGCAATGACCGCTTCTACTACTCCAGCCAGATATTCGTTATCTGTTCTTCCAGCATCTTCTGCGTAGAATTCTACTTCTGCAGCTTTGTTTCTAGCATATTTAACAGCCCACACTGCTCGTTCTAAGATTTCTTCTTGTGTAGACTGCAGCTTTAGTTTGACGTGCGATTCAGAAGTACCTATTCCAGTGTGAATCCGACTGTTTGCAGCATTTTTAAGTGCTTCTGCAGCTACGTCTATATCATTTTCTACAGCCCTTGTAAGTCCACAAATGGTTGTGTTTCTAACTTTTTCTGCTATCTGAGCAACGGACTTGAAGTCTTCGGGACTTGAAACAGGGAATCCTGCCTCGATGATATCTACACCTAAACTCTCAAGGTGAAAGGCTATTTCAAGCTTTTCATCACTCTTCAATTGACATCCCGGTACCTGCTCACCATCCCTAAGTGTGGTATCAAAAACAAAAAGTTTGTCCATATTCGTTTATCGCATTCTTATTTGCGTGAATACAAATGTGAATGCAAGCACCAATGGAAAGAAATCAAAATTTTGAGATGCTCATCTTTTCAATTTGATATAATTGGTTTTAAATAATTGAAAAACAAATACTTAATAACTATTTCAAACACTTGTCCAAGCAATTATCATATCAAATTTTTAACCTGATTAAACGGCTATCTAAGTCTGAAAAAAGGAACTTCAAATTATATGCGAAAAGAAACAGCACAGAGAAGGAACCCATAATTGTTGGTCTCTTTGATGTTTATGATAAGATGAGTGAGTTGGATGAGAAGAAAATTGGTGAAGTTTTCCCTCTATTAAAGCCTAATACTTTATCTAATCATCGATCCAACTTGTACGAACAACTATTGACAAGTCTGAGATTGCTTCACAAGGATAATCCAAGTATCCGAACAAAGGAGTTGATTAGTTATGCTGAGGTGCTTCACT
>JABSPG010000009.1:0-13131 GCA_013214445.1 Ekhidna sp.
CATCTAATAACAGTCTTGTTGAAGGTGCGTGGCGATTTGGTTCACCTATGAAACTGGCTCAACTTATTGCTGATATATCTGGACGTAAATGCGTTGTTATCCCGGTATCGCTCGATAAAAAAATGAAAGGGGCTATCGTATTGACATCAGAGCAAATCAAATTTATGGTTGGGCTTCAAACAATGCGATATGTTCAAAGTTATCCTAAAGAAAAGAACGCTCGGATGGAGTTTTCAAAATATGGAGCACGACCCTTCGTACAAAATCTTCATGTAAGTCGATCAAACTTCACAGATAAATACAAAGCACGGATCAGAAAGAAAGAAACGCGAGGAGTTCAATCAACTATTTATAGTAATACTTTTTTGAAGCTTGACATCAATTCCTCGGGACGGTATACAAACCAATCACTACGTAAACATAAACCTAACTTGTTCGTTCAACGTAAACTAGCTAAGAGAAAGGCTAAAAACTCATGAAACAATACCTCAATTATCGCCGTGTGAACGGGAACCTGACAATCATCTATGACGATGGTACAACGGATCACATCACACGAGAAAATCCTAAGTTCGAACGTGTCTCTAAAGCATTGAAAAATCAAGACTATGTCACTTTGAATGAAGTTCTACAAGAGACAGATAATCGACCAAGTTTTGAAGCTGCTGGTGTAGAAATTCGTGAGGACGGTGTTTACTATCAGAATAAAAAACTAGAAGGTGTGGCTGCTGAGTATCTTCTTCAACAATATAACGATAATTATCCTATCGATGGACTGCCTCAATTTATTGCCAAGCTCGAACAAAACCCATCAAGTCGCGTCCGTGAACAACTCTTTACGTTCCTTCTAAAGGGTAACAACGCATTTGATGCTGATGGTGACTTCTACGCATACAAACGTGTTCGTGATACTTATCGAGACTGTCATTCAGGTACTATGGATAATTCTCCTGGACGAATTGTTGAGATGCCCCGTAGGGATGTGGATGATGATCCTAACCGCACATGTTCACGTGGACTTCATGTATGTTCATATGATTATTTGGATAGTTTTTATGGCTCACGTATTTTGAAAATTAAAGTCAACCCAGCGGACGTTGTGTCTGTTCCTAATGACTATAATCACACAAAAATGCGGACATGTCGTTACGAAGTTCTTGAAGATATCACAGATCAAGCAACTCAAGCTGACGTACTCTCTAAGAGTGAAGAAGAAATCTTGACGTTTGAAAAGCTCGGACTCGAAGAATATGACAGTGTTTATCACACCTTCCATGAGTATGGTGAAGTCACATCTATTAATATTCATGACGAAACACTGGAAATTGTATTCGATGAAAGTGTTGTTCGATACACCTTTACAGAATTTCTTGACGCATACAAACGCGATGAAATCGATATTGCCTAATTAAGTCTTATTTATAAGGGTTCTTGTGTTCCATACTTGTGAAGATATCGAGGACCCTTATAGTGTTAAATCCGGCAAGGGAACAAACAGCTTCAAAATCGGGGTTAGCTTCGGTTAAATATTCTTCCCAAGAGAGTATGGAACATTCAGGGTCATCTTTATTAATACGTTCACCTGAAAGATAATCAGCCAGCGCGAAGTTTAATACCCCTTGCCAAAGCCGTTGTTGTGGTTTAAGTACTGGATCACATTCAACATCAACTGTAACATGGAAGAACGGGCCGTTTTTTCTAATATTTTCAATGCGTTGTGTAGTGTAGAGTTTGGTCATAATACTCCGTATACAACATAACAAAGGAACTGTCAAGATGGTAATCCTAGAACGTACTCAAAACAAAGTGAAATATCGAATTGTACAAACAGGAAATGAATTTCAACTAGAGCAACGTGTGCACGATGAATGGTGGAATAGATGGTCCGTAGGTACTATCAGGCAAAGCCCTCCAAAAACTCTAGTAAATGCCTTGACACTTCTTGATTGTCTATGATATAGTAGTTTCATAACGCCACTCTCGTCCAATGGTAAGACACCGGTTTTGTAGTCCGCGAGATAGGAGTTCGAGTCTTCTGGGTGGCACCAGGTTTCATTGCGGAGTAGTGTCAATGGTCTAACACGTTGGTCTCATAAGCCAAAACTCTGGGTTTGAATCCAGCACCGCAACCAAAAAGTCCGGTTCGTATAACGGTAGTACAGAGGTTTTACACACCTTTAGCGGCAGTTCGACAACATCTTCGATGTTTAGTAGCGAAGCAACTTCTGTCACTGGACACCACACTAAATAAAGGCTATATCTATGTCAGAACGTAAAGTCGCATATAATTGTTGTTACGGAGGTTTTTCTTTAAGCAAAGAAGCCGTCGAATTAGCGCATAAACTAGCTCCAAACGATACACAATGGCTTCAGGTCGATCCTGAATATGGGTTTATCGATGGTATCGAAAGGCATGATCCAGTTCTTATTGAGGTCATTGAAACTCTTGGTAATGAAAAAGCTAGTGGAGATTTGTCAAATTTAAAGATTGATACTGTGTATGGTCCTTACCGTATAGATGAATATGACGGATTTGAATCAATTGAAGAACCCTATGCTGTCGATTGGAAATAGTTTATGTCCAATCTTATTATTTTTGAAACAGCACCAGTGGAGCTTACAAGAGTACAACCTAGATGCTACGTAGAAACCTGTACGGGATTTTTTAAAGCTACTGGACAAGTTCTCACAGCATTTCCACCACTATATGTTCATATATGCGATACGTGCGGGGTTGAATATAGTTTCAATACAAGCTATCCTACGTTAGAATATAAAGAGAAACCTAAATCCACGAGCGAAATGGTGACGACGTAGTCTGCAAAACTACATATAGTGAGTTCGATTCTCACCGTGGATTCCAAATCGGAAAGTAATTCTGGGTGGTCCTAGATCTTGTTTGCTAAACATAGAGTGCTTAATTGTATAGGGTTCAATTCCCTTGCTTTCCTCCAGATTAAAGGTAGAATAGAGAAATGGAAGCATGGCAGAATGGCAATTGCATCGGTCTTGAAAACCGTAGTCGGCTTTAAGATAGTCGTGGGGGTTCAAATCCCTCTGCTTCCGCCATATATTGAAATTAAACCACGTCTAGCATACTGGTAAGTGTGTCTGGCTGTGAACCGGAAGATAGAGGTTCGATTCCTCGGCGTGGGACCAATTTAAAGGAGACAAAGTGTGACAAAACAATACCTTATTAAAGAATCTAGCCAATATTCTCCGGGATTTGCACAAGGTCCTTGGGAAATTGTAGGAACTAAAAAGATGGCTCCGGTATCTACGAACATGTAGGCGAAAATGAATTTAATGGGTCTATTGTAACACAAGGAAAAGAATCAACTTTTGAAGAAATTCTTGAAACCAAAAGTAAAATTATTACTGTATCAAGACATGGGTTTATTATGAGCTGGCGTACTCCGAAAAACTTTTGTGGAGAAGTAGGTGATACGTGTTTGTTTTTACCAGCGGGGTTGTTTTGGTACAAAATCACTCATATTGAAGATTCATATAAAGAATTGAATACACAATCGGAGAAAAGTAGATTAA
This sequence comes from Ekhidna sp., assembly GCA_013214445.1. GTDB lineage: Bacteria > Bacteroidota > Bacteroidia > Cytophagales > Cyclobacteriaceae > Ekhidna. The sequence continues at coordinate 3,547 of JABSPG010000009.1, forward strand.
GTGTACTTCTAAAATCGGCAGCTATAGTAGAAGTTGATGTATATACAATCGAATCTTGAGAAAGTTTCTGAGCGAATTAAACGCTTGAACATTGAACGTCAAACTGCTACATGGACTAGACTAGAACTTATTGATAAAGAGCTTGAAGAACTGAAAGACTATCAGACTGACGAACTTCTTCCTAATTTTTAGAGGCACTTATGCTTATTGGTTCAAGAGCACTGCATGAACATGTACCTACATTTAGCCTAAGGGATGGTGCTGATTGGGATATCATTGGTGTCGGTGAACATAGTTTAGAGCATCTTAATAATAGAGAAATGGTTGAACGATACGATGATGATGGTACTTGTTCTCTGAAAGGTCTAGCCATTATCAAAAGGTCTCATCTATGGAGGGATTGGTTTTGGGACAAACATATCACTATGTATCATAAGCACATCGTACCTAATCTTGAAGGAATTTCGTTTTCTCATGAAGACTTGGAAGTGTTGAAACGTAGAACTAAATTAACACACAGGACTTATCCTCAAAGGTCACCGTCATTAAATATGACAACCGATGAATTCTTTGATGACGCTGTTATTAAAAAATATGATCACGACTATCTTCATGAACTTGTTGCGTATCCCTCTAGGCCTCTATACGAACGATTAAAAACACAAGGTAACGAAGACAACGTTTGGTGCGAGCAGAATCTGTGGAATTTGCTTGAATATAAAGCCGAGTGTGTGTATGAAGAAGCTTCTGTGATTGCTCTTGAACGATTCCTTATTCCTTCCGGGTTTAAACATAGTCCAAGGCTGGCGTATTATAAAGCGGTGAAGAAAATCTGTACGACATTAACAAGTGGTTGGTTTAGAGACTATGCTATTGACAACTTCCCAGCTATTATGAGACTATACGACGAGAACAAATTAACAACCATTGGTAAAAAACTAGGAGAAATCTAATGGATCTGAAAGAATACCTAACCGAAACATTGAATACTCAATTTTTTGAATATGAATACCCTGTACGTGAATACAATCACGAAACCAAATCTTACGAAGAAACTGGGGAATTCGCGAAGACACAAGATGATATCTGTGATTATTTCATGGATGGTCATTCATATGTAAATAAACATCTCCTACAAAAACTGTTTGGGTCAAAAGGTATTGAAGTAGAAACTCTTGAAACATATGGTGGAGACGACTATGGTTATGACTATTATAGTGTAATTAAGTTTACATATGAAGATCAAGTAGGTATTGTGAAATTTCAAGGCCATTATTATTCATACGGCGGTTCTTATTTCGATAATTGGGACTTTGTCGAACCTAAACCCGTCGCAAAAATAGAATATGTTATAGTAGACTAATGTATGAGGGATTGGTGAAATTGAATATCACGCTTGATTACGAATCTTGAGTTAGGAGTTTGAATCTTCTATCCCTTACCAGTATTGGAATACCTGTATGAGTCTAGTGTAGTGGTAACACGCTAAGTTCCAACCTTAGAAGTCTGAGTTCGATTCTTAGGGCCTATGCCAACAAAATAAAGAGGAATACATAGAATGTGGGATGATGCCATTGAAGCTATTAAAAATAGTAGCTTAGAATCATCTGTATATATCGGGTCTGACTCAAGACGTTTCAAAGAAGGTAAACACCCTAATCACACGTGGATGGCTAGGTACTCAACTGTTGTTATTCTTCATATGAATTCATGCAACGGAGGGAAAATCTTTCATTATAGTGTCACAGAACGTGATTATGGCGAGATTAAGGTCCGGTTGATGCGTGAGGTGTCTCTTGCTGTTGAAGCTGCTTCGCTGATCGAGCCTCACCTAAATGGGCGTTCTCTTGAAATTCACCTTGACATCAATCCTGATCCTAAATATAAATCACATGTGGTCGTCAAAGAGGCTCTTGGATGGGTCCAAGGTCAAGGATGGGATGCTAAAGTAAAACCCGATGGTTGGGCCGCTAGTCATGCAGCTGATCACGTAGTACGAGAAAAAAGGATGAGTTAATATGTTTGTTTCTCTAATTATTTTGATTATGTATGTTGGTATTGGAATCGGTGTTGCAGCTCTTGGTTGTCATCTGGGTTATATCAGAGAACGAAAAACTGAATACAGGTCTTTTTATGAATATATTGATATAGAAACTGGAGAAAAATTTGAAGATAAACCTCTCAGTAAAAAAGGGAAAATTTATCAATATATAACCCTATGGCCAGGTATTGTTTTTATCCGATCTTTTGAAATTACTACTAGGTATCTAGATAAATATATCACTAAATGTGTTGACGATCTAACAAAAGCGCTAGATAAATAAGATCATATAGTGGTCGCGTCGTATAACGGAAAGTACAGCGGTCTTCTAAACCGTAAGGTGTGGGTTCGATTCCTGCCGCGACTACCATATTAGAAAGGATTCAAATGAATATGTTTGAAGTACTCGTTGAGATTAGAAAACTGTGGAATAAATTTCGTGAGTCCTTAGGTCTGTGTGTACATGACTGGACAATGTGGTCTGACGATGATTTAATTCAGGTTAGACATTGTCGGAAATGTGGTAAACGTCGAAGTAGGTGGGTGAAATGAATTGGTACACAAGAGAAATGAATGAACTAACTCGTCAACGAAATGCTGGTGAAATTTCTGATGATGAATTTGATCAAGCTGTTGACTTGTTGAACGAAGAGCACTACGAAACATTACGAGATCACAGAGAAAAGTTAACTTAATATGACAGACTATCCTCACGTATATACGGGTATCTATATCGAAAAAGATGATGGCGAAGGTCGAATGGAACTTCCATGTTCACGTTTTCCATATGGTGAGCTTCACGTAACAGTTCCTGAAAAATTTGAGCACGGCGAGGTTGAACTAACAGTTATTTGGGATGGTCCGGAAACGCTCGAAGCGTTGCTTCTTGCATCAAATGCTCTTGCATATATGGATAATACCATTAATAACATTACAATTCCATATATGCCGTACTCAAGACAAGACAGAGTTGTACACAAAGGAGAAGCTTTTTCTATTCAAACGTTCGGGTCTCTTCTAAAAGGAATCCATGTCAATCATGATATTGTAACGTTTGATCTACATAGTGTTGCTTGTCAGCAATGTCTCCCAGAATCAATTCGTAATGTTCAATTATCAAGTCAACGTCTTTTCGACTGGCAAGATAACTACGACTTTTTCGTGTTTCCAGATAAAGGAGCTGTGTCAAGGTACAGTGATATTGTAGATGATGAGAGGTATCTTGCATATAACAAAACACGAGATGAACATGGGTCTATTGACTTAGAGCTTGATTCTAGCCGATCTACCATTCATAATAAGTTAAGTAATATTCCTAACCCTAGAATTCTTGTTGTTGATGATCTTTGCGATGGGGGAGGAACATTTGTTGAACTGCGTCACCAGTTAAGTTATATTATTGACCCAGAACAAGTTGATCTCTATGTGACGCATATGAGAACTATGTCTAAAGATATTTGGCACAACTACGCGAAAGTTATGTCTTCTAACTCATTTCTACATGATGACTCTAAACCATTGACGGCAACAATTGAATGGAGTGAATACAATGTATCTTAATCCCCTAATGAACACAGACTTTTATAAAGTAGGTCATAAAGCGCAGTACCCAACAGGTACGACAATGGTCTACAGTAATATGACACCACGATCAGATAAACTAGCTAATATTCCAAAACCTTATCGAGATGGTATGGTGTTCTTTGGTCTTCAGTATATTCTCCAAGAATATTTTGATGATGTATGGGGCAATTTCTTTGACGATAGTATCCAAAGTATCCACGAATATAAGGAAATTGTTGATCCAGCCCTTGGACTAGATATAGATGTAAGTCATATGGAAGCGCTGCGCAATTTGGGGTATCTTCCAATTGAAATTAAAGCTCTTCCTGAAGGTTCAGTTGTACCTATCGGCGTTCCGTGTTTGACTATCAGAAATACGCACCCTGATTTTGCTTGGTTAACTAACTACATCGAAACCGTGTTATCGTCTTATCTCTGGATGATGTGTACTTCAGCGACAACGGCCCGGTATTATCAACGTATTGCAACTGACTTTGCCCGTGAAACTTGTGACACCCTAGAGCACATTCCATTTCAGTTCCATGACTTTAGTTTCCGTGGAATGCCGGGTCCAGAAGCTGCTGCTCGAAGTGGTATGGCTCATTTGACATCGTTTGTTGGTACAGACACTATTCCAGCGATCCAACTGATTAAAGATTACTACCCAGTGTCTCCTGATACATTGGTTGGTGCTTCTGTGCCTGCTACTGAACACTCTGTTATGTGTATGGGTGGGGAAGAAACTGAGTTTGAAACCTATGAACGTCTCCTGGATGTATACCCTTCAGGTATCGTATCTATTGTTTCAGATACATGGGATTATTGGCAAGTTCTTACAGACTATCTACCACGTCTAAAAGATCGTATCGAAGCACGGAATGGTAAAGTTGTTATTCGGCCTGATTCAGGTGATCCTGTAGATATTATCTGTGGAACTGCTGTTGTACATAATGTGCCGGACGAAGAAGACCTAGAAAAATTTGCTAGAAATTTCATTGAAGAAGAGGTTTGTAACGATCAAGTACATGGTGAATATGGAGCAGCTAAACGAACAGCATATTTCCGTCAAAAAGGCGTCTTGTACAGAGCAACAACAGGTATCTCTTGGGATCGCTACGACGAACAGTACTATTTCTTTGATGAATTGTGGAATTTCGAGATAGTACCGTATGAAATGACACCCGAAGAAAAAGGTTCTATTGAACTTCTTTGGGAGACCTTCGGTGGCCACGTCAATTCAAAAGGGTATAAGGTTCTTAGTGATAAAATTGGTCTGATTTATGGTGACTCTATTACACCTGAACGGGCTCTGCAAATCTTTGAACGATTGAAAGCTAAAGGGTTTGCTTCATCTAACGTTGTTCTTGGTATTGGGTCTTATACATATCAGTATGTTACTCGTGATACGTGGGGTACAGCTATCAAAGCAACCTATGGTGAGATTGATGGTAAACCTACACCAGTACAGAAAAACCCTAAAACTGACTCAGGTACGAAAAAATCACTTCGTGGTCTTTTAAAGGTTGAAACTGGTGTTGATGGTAGGTATGTTGTTAAGGACGATGTAACCAAAGAAGAGGAAGCTAGTCCGTATAATTGCTTGAAACCTGTCTTCACGGATGGTACTTTTAATATTACCGAGTTTGAAACTATTCGAGAACGTATCAAAGAAAGCCTTTAAATATTGATGACGGGTTTGGAATATCTATAGGAATTCTGCCTTTTGGCGAACGTTACGCAAGAGTACATGAAACACGGACTCCTGAATGGGCTTCAAGTTTGATGCAAGAAAATGGATATGTTAAAGACCGTAAACTGTGGCTACTTGATTGCGATTCTGAAGAACAATATGAACGTATCCATGAATCTGGTCTTGCCATTCAATACGGATACGATACTAAAAATGGAAAACATACGTTAATTACACCTCAAGATATGAGAGGGTTGAATATGAAAGAAAAGCAAACAAGCAAAAGGATAAAACCTGATGAATAATCCGAAATATTACCAACACAGATATACACATACTAAGGATGTATACCTAAAAGTTGGTGAAAGTGATGATGGTAAAACACTGATCCTTGAAAATAAAGTTTCGGGGGTTCGATTTATCGCAACATCTGCTATGTACGAACAGGTAGAGCAAGCGCCTGATAAGCGAAAGACGAAAGTTCGATTCTTTCTAGAAGTACCAACTTCAATGACAGAAGAAAATTCTAAAAAACTTTACACGAAACAAGAACCAAAGCTACTACACTTTTACTACTATTACTTCATAGGTCTTTATGGTCATTACGCAGTTTTATGAAAGAATCTGAATACGAAAAATTATCCCAGAGCTACAACGACAGGTGATGTTGTTCCTGTAGAACGGAATCTTTTGACAAGAAATGGGTAAATAACACCAGCTTTAAGGTTCTGTAGAGTAATAATGTCACCCTCTGTTTCGTTTCCAGAACCTAGATTATTCACAAGTTGAATAGATACAGACCCGTCGTTAGCAATCATAAACCCTCTTACAGGAAAGTCTGTGAAGTCTTGTGAATCACTCAGAGTAACTGTTGCTGCTCTAAATAGTGGAGATTCATAACCAAGTGTTGTGTCTGTCTGGGTAGCTAGTTGTTTTGCCATACACCCAGTATATCATTAGCCAAGCCAATGGTCCGGAATTTTAGTACCTACAGCGTAATCGATACCGTTCTTCTTAGCCCACTCGACGTTAGTCAGTTTCTTACAATTCGGTAACTTTACTTCTTTTTGAAATAGAAGCTTAATTTCGTATGTGTCTGACCACTGTTCATACATTTCTAGAAACGCTTTACGATCCCATCTATGAGGATCACCTTTAGTCTCTACAAGAAGAGGTTTACCTGTGTCTGAAGTAGGCCAAGAGAAATCGGGTTCGTAGGTATGTGAAACTGTATAAGAGAGCTTGTCTGCTTTGTGGTAATCGATCTTAGGAGTATTCTTGTGAACATCTGCTTCGTATCCACTGTCATAACCATCTTTGCGCCACTTAGGTACAGCTTTTTTCCTTCGTTTTACTGCCATAGCAGGGCTAATTGTAGCACAGATAAATGTATCAGGATCGATATAATAATTATCTTCGTTTAAATTCCGATCAACAATTTCTTCAAGAGTAATCGTTTCGTCTTTTTTCTTGGTAGACAACCTTAGCCTCGTTAAAAATTTTTCTAGTCTGTTCGATATCTGTTTTCCAACGTTCGTTGAATTCATGATTATAGTAGGTCACAACGCGAACAATACCGCTTTGAATAAGCTTCACTGCACATTGAATACAGGGAAAATGAGTTACGTAAGCTGTACACCCAGACACGTCCCTGCGAGCAGAGATAAGAGCATTAGCTTCTGCATGGATAATAAGAGGGTACTTAGTTTCACGTGTCTGTAAACGACTATCGTCTTGGATACCTCTAGGAAATCCATTAAAACCTACAGACACAATTTCGTTTTTATCATCAGCGATTACACAACCAACTTTACTAGAAGGGTCTTTAGACCATGCTGCTATGTGTTCAGCTAGTTGAAGAAACCTATCGTCCCATTTAATTGTCATAGTCTATTTGCGCCAAGATTCTGTAAGGTCAGGTAAAGGGGAATAATCTGTAGTATTACTCACTTCTGAGAAACCATAGGGTTCTACAAATGTCACAAAACCATTCTCATCAATTTCAGCTGAGTCAAACTCAGAAGGTATGGAATGATTGATTGTAATAAACCCATCGTCTTCAATATCCGGAATCGTTTTTCTAGGAAACCCGTCATCTACGTATGTTGCAAGATTTTCAACACGGGTTTCTAAAAATTTCGGGCCTTCACCAAGAGTCACTTCTCCATACATAGGATATGAGACTTCAGAATTTAATGGTATAATCTCACTTGCTGAAGCTTTTAATGTTGAAAGACCCCACCAAGATTCATCTCCACAAGTAACAGGAAAAGGTTGATATGGAGTTAAATCATTTGGAGCAAGCTCAGTCATCCGAAACCTCAGGTGTATTTGTTAAAGCTTCTACAAAATCTTCATGACCATAGATAGCTACAGGACCTTCAATACGTCTACCTAAAGTAGGGTCAGCTTGTTCTAAAATTTCACTAAATCCTCCCACTTCTAGTTCGATGGTTTCATCAAATTCAGGCTCCTCAGGAAGATCTTGTTCAAAAATGTTTTTCCAACGTTCTACAAGACTGACAAGTGGTTGCTGGAACTGTGAAGAAATATCTTTAGCACCAACCTCAATAACGGCCATCAGGGCAATCAACTCTACAGCTGTCATTGGCATAACCAAAACTTCTTCATTGCTTACAGCGTCGTACTGTCTCTGAAGTCTCATCCACCATTCAGCACTATACGGAGTAACTTCTTCAAGACGATCAGCTACTGAGTAGATCAAAGGAGTTTCCTCGTTTAGAAAAGATTCCAGCCAAATAGGGTCTACATTTAAAAGAGCAACAACTTGATTGATATCTGAGGTAGCTTCCCAAGTACTTTTGTAGGGTTCATGTCTAAACCAAAGGTCATCTTCAGTGTTTGTTTTAAAAATATATGTAGACGCTAAAACTTGTCCTGGGTGCGGTGCATTAATCATCAATATGATCCTCCAACGTTTTATAAAGATCTTCTAGTTCGAAATGGTTAAGGACAAACTCATCAAACATCTCAGGGTCTACAGAGTTTTCAGATACATGGTCGTTATAAGCAAGCACATCAGGCCTTTCTACAAATAGGAGTTTCGCGTCACACGCTTTTAACATAGCAACTTCATTAGGGAAACGTACATCATCAACAACTACAGAATACCCTTTGTTCATTGTCTGATTAATAATAGGATACATAACATCAACAAAGAAATCTGAATTTTGTGCTCTCAGTGCGTCTCCAATACTTTGGAGCATGTCTCTGTCGGTAAGTCCACCAAATTCTTTACGCGGAACTTCTTTTTCTTCTTTTGTCGTACCGACAGAGTACAAAGGATTTACATAACAACCTAGAGCAGTAACAGCACGCTTAATAGGTGTGGCAAAAGAAAGACGTACAAAATTATACTTGTCTCGTAGGTAAATAGCACTTTCACTTTTTCCAGACCCTGCCTTTCCGCCAAATCCAATTAGTTTAGGTTTTCGTGATCTCATCGACTCGTGGTTCCTTTTCAATATGAATAAATCTTCTTATACCGTTTGAATATTTAAAAGCTCTAGCCGTAGGCCAACACTTATCCCTATACTCACACAATCCGCACATATTAGCAATTTCTACGTTACCATTAGGGTTTGTCTTTGTAGGGTGGCAAGGTTCTTCGGGAGCTTCATCTTTAGCTAGCATTTCGTGCAGGTGATTGATACGATCTTCTACGTTAGGTAAGTCCAAAGAACTAATTAACGCTAAGCAATATTTACCATGTTGTTTGTCTACCGCGAGCCATCCCATTGTAGGATCATCTTTCTCACTGTAGAACGCAATTTGGTACAAATAACCCCAAGGATCGTCATTAATAACATCATTACGAACAAACTTACCGTACCCATATGTACTAGCAGATTTAACGTCAATAGGCACCCCGTCGATACGACAGTCTTGATGTCCTTTAATACCAAACTTTTCAATTTCAATTTGTTGATCAGTAATTTCATGACCAGTCTCGTTTACCAAAAATAGAATAAGGTGTTCAAGAATGTGCCCCATAAGAAACGTCATGTGACGCTCTGGTGGATGTAGACCATAATCTGGGTCTCTAGCTTGCATCCATAATTTACGATCCGGTGAGCCAATGTTAGAAGCACGAAGGACAAACTCTCTACGTTGTCCACTATCAGAAATGGCTTCCTCGATTGATTCCCGAATGTTACTGACACACTCATCAAGAGCTTTCTGGTCTTTTACTTGAGGATGATTGGAGGTAAAGACAGATTTAATATCTTCAATAAGTGTGTCAATATATTTAGTCATTAATGCCTACATA
>JABSPG010000009.1:13141-21946 GCA_013214445.1 Ekhidna sp.
TAAGTTCCAACCTTAGAAGTCTGAGTTCGATTCTTAGGGCCTATGCCTACATACCTTCTACAGTTGAAATAACCGCAACAAGATAATTTTCATCGTATGAATCAAGGTATGAAGCGACCATATCAGCGGCTACTTCTACACGGAATACAGAACTACCGTCTCGTGAAAGGTCAAGGACAAACCTAGAAGGATCGTCAAAGACATTGTCAGCAGGCTCTTCTGTGTATGAAACAGTCCATTGAAGTGCTGATTCACTAGAGTTTAGTTCTTCTGCATATGATTGAGCGTCTTGAAGAATACCCGCAAATGCGAAACCTTCATATTCTTGTTCATCGAATTCATAGATAGTCAAAAATGTTGGTGTTTGTTCAGTCATAATTTATCTCCTATGGTTAGAACGGGATTCCATCATTCAATGGTTGAATACTATCTGCTTCTTCCTCACTAATACGAACTTCTGGTTCATCGGTAGATGCTTCTTGTTCTTCTTGTGTTAGACGATAGACCACGTTTGAAAGATCGTTAGGATCAGATTGTCCACCCTCATATTCAACAAGTTCTTGGACACGTACAGCATTCAAAATACCACGTTGCTCAGGGACACCAAAGAACGTAACATCTACTTTACTACCATTACCTACAAGTTTATCAAGAGGTCGGTTCTCTGCATCAAGAAGAAGAGGTTTACGTGGTCCACGTTTTCCAGCAGCTTCAGCTTGTTCAATTTTGTCTGTTGAAACATACGGCTGAATATATCGACCAGGAATATTATCGTTACCGTCCTTGACAACAATTTCCATACCTTCAATATATGGCCAGAACTCTTCATCAGGAACAAGGCAAATAGAATACGCAGGCGAAATACGTTTACCTCGGAGTTTTCCCTCTTTACTTGGGGCTAGAATTTGTGTGAAATAAGCTGTACCCGACACATTCATAGCATGTGCTTTCTTTTCGCGAGTACGTCCGTTATATTCGAATGTTTCCATAGATAATCTCCTGTTAGTTAGAAACAATGGGAGGAAGATTTAATTCCTTGTATTTTCTCAGTTGAGCATATACACGAGCGTATGTCAACCCTGTCTCCAAAGCGTTACGTTCTACCGCAACATCATGGAGTTGTTTCACAACACCTGCAAGCTCTACAGCACATACCGCGTTGAATCCTAGAGTGCCGTCGGCGTGATCTTGAGAAATCCAATCAAGACGATCTACAACAGCATCCATCTCGTTTTGTTCAATAGTACTCCATGTAAGAAAATAGAACTCGTGTTCTTTATCAAGGGTGATCAATGTAATCTTCCTCCTGTGGCATATACTGGTCTGCAAAGTTTTCGATAAGAAGAGTTTCTGCTTGTGTCTGAATTTGAGTCAATCTATCGAACACATAATCTCCTCGTCTATCTCTTGCAAGTTCATCGATGGCTTGTTTAATTTCTGAATTCATTTCTTTTTCTTTCTGCCTGTCTCGTTCAATAACCTAATTTAAATCATCAAGAATACGGCGCATTGAAGGGTTAATTGGTTCAACCATTAGTGAGTTCCTGCCCATGACATGCTTGTGTCTTTACGGGGTGATACTTCTACGCCAAGAGGGCATTTAATATTATAACGGTTTCTCACAGCTTCGATCCTTTCTTGAAATAGTTGTCTGACTTCAAACGCATGTTTACGGGTTGTTTCATATTGGTATTCATCATGAACAAAGTTTCTAATTTTAAACGGTATGTTCTTTTTGTCAAGTAGGTATCTCATTTCAATACCAGTACGACGCATAACAACAGTTTCAAACCCTTGGAGAAGACCAGCCATCACTTCGAACTTACCTCCAACAGCAAGTCTACGTCCATCAGGAAGCACAAGAGAGTTTTGCTTAGCTAGTTTAGGAATGTACTCCTTCTGTAGAGCTTTCAATCCTGGAACGTTAGCTTCAAAATCATTCTTGATCTTATATCCTTTGGTAGCAATTGCAAAATTCTCGTCTGTTAGAGGTGTATCCTTAAATGACAAAGACATCTCAAGCATATCTCTAATACCAAGAGTATCCATCTCAGCTAAAAGCTCAGGATATTCATTAGGGTCAACACCAACTTGACGTGCAATCTTCCAATACCCAACACCTAGAAGGTATGAGTAGTAAAACGTTTTGGCTTCAGCACGATTAGATAGACCCGCAGCTTCCATATTATAGACGTGAATATCAACGTAAGGGTCTGAAATAAGGTTCACGTATTCCATCTCTCCCGTAGCTTCAGCTATGTAATGCGCCAGGGCTCGCCCTTGAATACCAGCTGCGTCACAACCAACTAACACCGGCATATCATCATGGATACGGACACTGGACTCAGGTTCAATACCCCAAGCGGAACGCATACGACGAACGTCTTGTTTAGTGATACCTTTAGCTGGGTCTGCTCTCCCCGGAACATTTGCCATATTAGGATCACGATGAGCGCACCTATTTGTCCAAGCACCGATATTAAAGATTTTACCGTGGACATAACCATCATCATCAACAGCATCAAGCCATTGTTTAATAGTAGCTGCACGGTTATTCTTCACAAGCCATTTACCAAACATACGAACTTCTTCAGGTAGGTCCTCACTTTGAATAGAAGGATCATCAGCTTTAGGTGACTTAGGAGCACCCGTAGGAGTAAACACTTCTGGTTTCCAACCAGCTTCTAGAAGACGTTCTACACGTTGTTGAGGAGACCCAATGTTGAATTCTTGGTCTTGATACTCATCGAATGTTTTTGTCGTAAGAGAAAGACCTTTAGATTCAAGGTAGTCTCTGTGACGTTTCTTCAAAAGACGCGGATCATCAGGAGCCCAAGTTTTCTCTTCTTTCTTAATAGGTTTTCTATACTCCGCAACGAACTTCTTAACAAGAACACGCTTAGGAGGGAATGCTTCATGAATCTTGTCCCTAAGAGCGTTAGCTTCTTGGAGATACAATTGATAGAAACGTTCTGCTCTGTGTCTATAGAGATAAAAACCATTCTCATGCATCTCTTGAAGCATCTCAGCAAAGAGCATTTCCTCGATAATAGCACTAGGACTACAATTTGAAAGTTCTTGTTCGATTGTCTTCACAATACGTTCTTGAATATCACAGTCCACATCACAACGTCGAAGCATATCAAGAGAGAACTGGGTCCAATCTTCATGCTCAACTTTCTGTTGCTCTAAACCCATCCATTTAGCCCAGTAAGCTACTGAGTGGCCCCTACGGAGCCTAGGATGAGACTTATGGTACGTTGCATGGTTCCCCATCCGTGAAAGAATAAGGGAGTCTCGTAGTTTCATAATGTCAATATGGTAATCAAAGATGTCACGAATAAGTAATCGGTCGTAACCAATAGCATTATGCATCCAGATTTCTGTACATTGATCAAGATAATCAGGGAGACGATGGGTTCCTCTTACATCAATACCTCCCTTGTAGTCCATCAAAACACGAGCTGTCCATGTCTGAGGAACAAAATAAACTTTCTTACCACTATCTAGGTCTTTAAAGACTGCACAATGGAACACCGTAGGACTTCTTTTATCTTTAAAATCATACAGGTCATTGGCTTCACAGTCGCCGACTACTCTCATACGTCAATCTTATCCATTTCTTTTTTCAATTCAATCAGGTCAATATAAGTTGTTGCAATTTCGTATGACGGTGAACCATAACGCAAACTAATTTTCAAACAAGGATCACACCCATCATAGGCACCATCAAAAGTAGGTTCAACATTTGGAACAATAACAGCTTCAATAAAAAGATCATCTACATCCATTAGTCTTGCACTCCCTTTACATGTTCAATAGGTTCACCTTCAGGAGCAGTTCGCCAGTCAGGCCAATCCCTAAGCTCGTTCTTCGTTTGTTTTTGGGTCAAATAATGAACAAGATCATCCGGGGTTTCATTCCAGGCGCTATTTTCTCCATCAACAAATTGATGATGACCTGCATATCGTTGTTTTTGATGTTCATAAATCTCACGCCAAAGCCCATCAAGAGATAGAATAACAAGGTCTACCCATTCATTGATACGTTCTTCATTTGTTTCAGCGTTTACAACCTCTTCAAGTTCACTACGGATATGTTTAATAAGACCTTCAGTTTTTCTTCCTGGTCCATAGGTAGCACGACTAAACGCCATCATTCTTTTAATATGTTCTTCAAGTTCCATAATTAATAATCTCTCATGTTTTCTTTGTGTTCTTCTACTAGACTAAGTTCATACGTTAGATCATCTAGATTTTCTATTTCATCTTCAAGAGTTCATATTCTTTCACGACGGTCATCAATTTTATCGTATAGATCATCAATCATAGTCCGTACATAAAGAATTTCTTCTTTAATTTCTCGACGTTCTCTAATCATTATCTTCTTCTCCTAGAATACGTTTAGCTGTTGTCATGTCGATATCACGTAGTTCGTATGGGTCCATAGAAAACTTTGCGTAACATTTGCCTGTTTCTCCATAACGTCTATTCAACTTAACGCGCATCTCTACAAGACTTCTAATCTCTGGATCATCATTATCCTTGTCCCGCTTGAGGTCAATATGTACATAACAAGTTTTCTCAAGGTTTGAAGACCCGTGGACTTTACCTTCTCTGTTCAAATGGGCTACGACTATCAAACAGAAATCCAAGTTGGTAGCCATTTGAGCTAGTTGGTTAGACATTTGATCTAACGCTTTACGTTCATCTTGATCATGATAAGAAGCCAAGAAACTAATATGATCAAGGATCACGTATTTACAACCGCAAATCTCAACAAAATATTTAATTCTATCGAGAACCTGCTGAGCATTCTGAGCACCAAAGTTATCGTAACCATAATATTGGTTATTGCCGAACAGTTCATCATAATGACTTGCAAGATGTTCATCAGGAATATTGATACGGACTTCAGGTTTATGCAACGCCTTTTTCGAATGTAGCGACAGAAGAGTTTTCATACGTCTCTTAGGTGTGTCTTCGATAGAAAGATCAGCTACAAGAATATTCTCATCGTGTTGCATCAAATGATTTGCAAGGACACCTGTTACAAGGGACTTACCAACTTTTGGCTCAGCAGTCATAAGAATAACTTCAGGTGTGTGCATACCGTAAAGCATTTCATTCAGACCCTGGAAAGGATAAGGTACATAAGACTCGGGTTCTTCATTAATGATCTCATCCTTCATTTGCATCCCAAGAACAATGTCTCCAGGAGTGTAGAAAGGACCACTCACCGCAGACCACCAAGCTTTATAGAAAGCGTCTCTCTTACCTTCACTAAGGTAACCATTGGCATCTTTCAGTGTCTTATCCATTTTCATGATCTTGGCTTTACCAAGGAAGAAATTAGCAAACTCTTCAGCAGCCTTTTGGCCCGGAACATCGTTATCAAATGCAACAACAATCTCACCGAATGAGTTAAGGAAATCGATGTTGGCTTTGTTTTTGAGACATGCCATTGCTGAGTCTGTACCCAATGGGATAGACACAACAGGATAATCACCCATCATCTGGTATACAGACAACGCATCGTATTCACCTTCAGTAACAGTAACTTTCATGCCGCCAGGACTGAATTTATCCATACCAAACAGACACATTTGAGAAATGTCCGTAGACTGGTCTTTATCTAGAGGCATAGACTTTGAACCACCGTTGTGGCGGAACCTCAGGATATCTGCCTTCTCAGCAATCTTATCTCCATTAGCGTTAGTATAAGGAAAGATAATACTTTTGGTTTTTGCAGCACCAGTACCATAATCAATATCAGCTTCTACACCAAACTTGTTAAAGGTGTCTGTTGAAATACCTCTATGACGTCCAGGGACAAGGCTATGTTCCCTAAATTCGTAACTTGGTGTCATCACCGGGATTTCTACGTTCACATATTCTCCTTCTTCAATTGTTGCCGTACCTTTACATGAGAAGCATTTCCCATAGATACGTCCAGTTTGTTCGTCTTGATATTCGTGCCATGCATCTGATGATCCACATCCAGGGAGAGGGCACGGTAGTTTTTGTCTGTCTCGAATTGGAATACCCATATCGGACCTATACACAACAATCTTAGATATGTCATCTTACTAATTTTTAATTATACGAAGGTATGTGCTTATGCTATATAAAACTATGAGTAAAACAAACACAACAAAACTGAACAAAGCCAGTACTTTAAAAGCTATTGAACGCATTGAAAATTATTGGAAAGCTCGTGGTAAAAAAGTAAAAGTTGGATACAAAAAAGTTCCAGTAAGATCAGGTCCCGATGGATCTATTGCTTTCTATGATTTCCCAATTGTATCCAATATTAGAGTTACTTACCAATCGCCGCAGTAAGAATTTTCTTTAGCCAGGACCCTATCGCCTTTAATCCCTCTGGGGATCTTATAAACTCGACAGTCTTTGTACCAAGAATCGCAGAAACAAAGATTCCTAGGCGGATAACAATATCACTAAATTCACCAGAACGCATAAGAAGTGCGACACCTAGTCCCATGGCTAGGCCAATAACACCCTCCCAAAGCCGACCTCTTAGTGTTTTACCAGCAGCCATAGCAACGAAACCTCCGAAACCAGCCACCATCGTGTCTACGACAAGCGCATCGGTAACAAAACTAGTCCACGCGACACCTAGGGTTGCTCCTGAATATTTAGTGAATGCAGTTGACAGACTCATTTTCTGATTCCCTTCCATTATATGTAAGATTCATTTCAGCCTTAAAGTGAAAGTAATGAATGGCGATTGACATCACGTAGTGGCTAAAGAGGAACGGAAAGACGAATTCTTGGGTCTTCCAAGCTTCTGATATAAACCAGAATAAATGCGTTGTAAACATAAAGAACGCACCAGTCATAGATATATAAGGACTGTAAACCCTTAAATTATCAAATACTTTTTTTCTTTCTTTTATCTTCATTGTTGACGGATTGTAAATTTCTGGACGAAGAAAGTATAGAAAACTAACTTTTAAAGTCGAAACCCAACCAAAGCGGTGTTGTGAAGCAAGTTGTTCAGATGCTGTTGTAGCTCTCCAACCTGTAACAATATTACTTAGATAGAATAGTAATAGAATTACTGCTCCAGTTCCTCTTAACCATAGATCCCAATCAGCCATAGATTTAGTATATCAAAACAGTTATGGTTAAGAAGGTTATTACTATCCCCTGATATATATAAAAGTTTAAATATAAATAATTAATTTTATTGAATAATTCATTGAATGAGTATTACGCTCGTAGACACTCGCTTATGTGCCCCCGACCCCCAAAAAATCATAAAAATACCCGTTTTGTCAAGTTAATATTTTGTAAGTTTACATATCCATTCTGTGCTGGTAGGACGTGATATTCTAGACTTTCAACCTATTTTGGAGATAATTTTGGTAGACCCTAAATCTATTACCCTTGACTACTCACGAGATTCCCTGATCACCCCTTTTGCAAAACGAAAAGCTGAAGATTCTTACCTTCTTCCTGGAGAAACAATCCAAGAGATGTATGCTCGCGCTTCTGCTGCTTTTGCTGATGATGAAGATCATGCACAACGGTTGTATGATTATGCTTCCAAACATTGGTTTGGCTTTGCTACCCCTCTGTTGACCAATGGAGGAACTAAGCGAGGACTTCCCATTTCATGCTATTTGAGCGCTGTGGACGACTCCAGAGACGGTATTATGGCCCATTTGACAGAGCAAGCTAACCTATCCACTGAAGGTGGTGCTGTAGGAGCTTATTGGGGAAACATTCGTGCGAACAAAACTAAGACTTCTAGGGGTTCAAGTTCTACAGGTCTTGTTCCATTTCTTAAGGTAGCTGACTCTAACACTCTAGCTTTTGCTCAAGGTGACACTCGTAGAGGTGCTTATGCTGCTTATGTCCCCATCTCTCATCCAGAAATTCAAGAGTTTATCGGTCTTAAGAAACCTACTGGTGGCAGTGAAAAGCGTAAGTGTTTGAATTCATTTCAAGCTGTATGCATTACAGATGATTTCATGGAAGCCGTGATCGCTGATGCTCCATGGAATTTGGTTGATCCTCATAGTGGTGAAATCAAGGATACTGTAGGTGCACGAGAACTCTGGGTTCAACTTCTTGAAGCTCGTTGTGGTCCAGCAGGTGTTCCGTACATTTTCTTTAGTGATGCTGTTGATCGAGACTTTCCTCAAGAACTGAAAGACCAGGGTCTAAAATGCGTACATTCTAACTTGTGTTCTGAAATCACACTTGCTGCCACTCCTGATTATACTTCTGTGTGTTGCCTGTCTTCTGTTAACCTTGCTAAATATGATGAGTGGAAATTTTATACTCGATTTATTGGTGATTTAGTTCGAATGCTTGATAATGCATTGACAGTATTTGAGAACGAAGCCCCTGAAGCTCTTTGGAGAGCTGTTAAGTCTGTACGAAATGAACGTTCAATTGGTCTTGGTGCTATGGGTTGGCATACGTATCTTCAAAATATGGGTTTTTCTTGGTCATCGGAGGATGCTCTTCGTTCAATTAGGTATATTCATAGTTATATTGAAGATCAAGCATTGAACGAATCGTATAGGTTAGCAACTGAACGTGGTGAACCTGAAGCACTAAAAGGAACGGGTAAACGTAATGCCCATGTTATTGCTATTGCTCCTACAGCCTCTAACTCAATTTTATGTGGTGAAGTTTCCGAAGGTATCCAACCTCTTGCATCGAATGCGTTTAAACGTGCTACGGATAATGGACGAACTGTTTGGAAGAACCCAGCCCTACTGACAATTATCCCAGAGAGTGAAACTGAAGTTTGGAAGTCAAGTGCAGAGAA
>JABSPG010000009.1:21956-36853 GCA_013214445.1 Ekhidna sp.
TCTGTACAACATTTGGACATTCTTACGGATGAACAGAAAGAGCTATTTAGAACAGCTTGGGAAATTGATCAGTTGGATATCGTAAAACATGCGGTTGAAAGACAACAATATATATGTCAAGCTCAATCTGTGAACCTTTTCTTCAAAGAAGGTGTTCCTATTAACAAGGTTAATCAAGTTCATGTCGCTGCGTGGAAAGGTAATTTGAAGACTCTATATTACGTTCGTATGTTGAATGATCATCGCGCTTCGTCTACGACACTTGAAGTTGAACGTGAAGTATTCCCGGATACAACAAATGCGTCAGAGGTTATTGCGTGCTCAATTGATAACCCTGAAACTTGCTCATCTTGCGAAGGATAGAGATTATGTTAACTAATGAAAGAACTGTATTCAGACCTATCCAATATCCATGGGCCTATGAAGCCTTTGAGAAACAATCTAAAATTCATTGGATTAAAGACGAAGTTGATCTGTCTCGTGATGTAGGTGATTGGAGGAATGGGTTATCTGCGTCGGAAAAGAATCTTTTGACTCAACTCTTTAGGTTCTTTGTAACTGCTGACGTAGATGTTGGACGAGCGTACCTTGAAAAGTATTGCGTCTATTTCAAACCTCCTGAAGTTCGTATGATGATGTCTACGTTTGCTGCCATGGAAGCTATTCATATTGACTCTTATGATGCTCTTCTTCAAACTGTGAACATGCCGGATGTGGAATACCAAGCGTTCCAAGCTTATTCTGAGATGGCAGACAAACACGAATATCTTTGGGAGAACCCGATCGGTCTTACTGAAAAACAGAAAATTGCTTTTGACGTAGCTAAGTTCAGTGCGTTTGCCGAAGGCCTTCAGCTGTTCTCATCTTTCGTTATTCTTCTTTCGTTCCAGAACAGAGGCCTTATGAAGGGTATGGGTCAAATTGTTACGTTCTCTGTACGTGATGAAGACCTTCATTGTTCTTCTATGATTAAGCTGTTCAAAACGTTTCGAGACGAGAATCCTGAAATTTGGGATGACAATCTAAAGCGTGCTATCTATGAATGTGCCCGTCAAATGGTACAGCTTGAAGAGAACTTTGTAGACTTGTGCTTTGCTATGGGAGATATCGAAGGTATTACAAAAGATGAAGTTATGCGATTTGTTCGCTGGCTTTGTGATAAAAGACTTGTACAGTTGGGATTGAAACCTAACTATGATGAGACAACTGTGAACCCTATTCCATGGCTTGATGATGTTTTACAGCTACCAGACTTTGTTAATTTCTTTGAACAGAATGGTACTGAATACACTAAAGTGGGAACTACTGGGTCTGCAAGTGATCTAACGTTTTAATACAGTTAAAGGAGGTGTATTTTATGGTATTTATTAGTGTTTCCGCTACTATTGTGGTATGCCTTACTCTGATGTTCTTTATCATTAAGTTATGGGAAATTAGTGATGATTAAAGCAGAAGAACTTGAGAGTTCAACTCTTGTAACTGCTCTTCGTCATATTACAGCGTCTCAGACTAAAATGTATAAAGATATTCAACAAATTCTTGACGATGATCGTTATGATCCGGCTACTCGTAATACTGAAATCAGACAAAGATTGGTTCAACAAGCGTCTAATCATTTTGATGTTGGTGAATTGATTTCTAACCTTTTAAAAACGGAGAACCCTCTTTCATGATTCTTGAAATTGAAGAATTGCTTTTGCAGATGACTCTTCCTGAAGAACATCCTCTTAAATTGTTTTGGACAAGAGACGAAACACAATTGATTCTTACTTTGTCTGATTCGGAAGACACCGTTTCTAGTACACATATTTTCTATAACAATACTGAGTTACCGCCTGTTGAGATTATGAAACAGCTTGACATTGGCCTTGGAAACATGGAGAGTTCCCTTTATGAAAACTATTTTGCAAATTCCTGATATGCACATCCGTGCTAATACTGATTTAACTCATTGTGAAGCTCTTGGTAATTTTATTGAAGAGCACGCTGAAGGTCTCGATATTATTGTGAATACTGGTGATGGTATTGATCTAAACGATCTTTATACTATTCCGGCTAAGAACATTAGCGAAGATTCTCTATCAGAATGGTGTCATTATATTGATGGCGATTTTCAAGCACATAAACAAGCTTCATATAAAATCATGGGACCTTATTTTCATCTTATCGACAGACGACGTTCTCAGAAAAAACGTATCCCAAAAATCCGTCGTGTCTATACAGAAGGTAATCATGAGTACCGTTTCAATAGGTTCATGGATAAGTTCAAAGTTTCAGTAGGTAAAGTTGGTTTCGGATACTTTAATGAAATGTCTGAAGCAGACTTAAAAGGAATTTTCCCTTACTACGGCGAGTTCTACAGGTATCGTGATGTTGTTTCTATTGAAGGTATTAACTTCTCCCATGCTTTCCATGTTCATCAGAGCGCCGTGCTAACAGTAGATTCTATTAAGAAAGTGAATATGGCTTCTTCTGTAAGCGGACATCTTCATAAGATTAGATTTGACACAGATTATGCTGCTGATCAGAGACCTGTGTTCACATACGTGGGTGGTTGTTTTATGCAAGATGATCCTGAATATGTAGATGGGTCTTATCAAGGACATACATCAGGTGTGACACTTCTTCATGGTGTTGATGGTAGTGGATATTTTGAACCTGAATTCATCGGTATTGATCGTCTTATCAGGGAGTATTTGTAATGTTAGAAATCATCCAAGCGGTTTCAGCAATAACTACTTTAATGTTTGTATTTATAGGTGTCCATATTATTTTTCATGGTATTTCAGGAGATGATTCATGGCTTTAATCAAAGCTCGCGTAGTAGCTAAAACTGTCCCTCTTGTCGAAGGACTTGACACAATTGAAGATTTCATCGCATACACTGCAAGGGTTTCTAATCCGAGCAATCAGATGAATACGATGACTGGCCCTAAACTTCTACAATTCCTAACGGATGAGAATCATTGGTCCCCTTATGAAATGGCCAACATCGTTGTAGAAGTTGAAACGACTCGTGATATTAGTAGACAATTGCTCAGACACAGGTCTTTCTCTTTTCAAGAGTTTAGTCAACGGTATGCAGACACAAAAGCTTTAGACTATACGTTTGAAGATGTTGTTCGTGAGACCCGTATTCAAGATACTAAAAATAGACAAAACTCCCTTCCTACCGAAGATTATCATAAACATCTGATTGACGATTTCGAAGCATATCAGAACGAGGTGTTTGAACTAGCTCTTAAGGGTTATAAATATTGCCTCGACAGACATGTTGCTAAGGAACAAGCCCGCGCACTTTTACCTGAAGGTCTCACACCTAGTCGTCTATACGTTAATGGTAATCTCCGTTCTTGGATGCACTATATAGGATTACGTTCTGGTAACGGTACACAAAAAGAACATATTGAACTTGCAAAAGAGTGTGCTCGTGTTATTTCAGAGGCTGGGTTTCCTACAATTGAAAGGTTTGTTTGTGATGATTAAGTTTATTGGTAGAGATATAGAATCAGCTCCTATCGGTACAGTTGTTCTTACAGACTTAGGTACTGGTATTTGCTACTCAGAAGATGGTCAATGGTACCTATGTGATACATTTAGCAATGTTCCTACATGTGCAGATTGGGGACTTGAAATTTCTGAAATAACACCTACAAAGTGGATACCGATGCCTGATTTCTAGGATATGGTATACTCCCAGTATGGCCACTAAAAAACGCGACTATAAAAAAGAATACGAATACCACGGAACTCCTGAACAAAAGAAACGTAGGGCAGCCCGTGGTAGATCACGATACAAGCTTGAAAAAGCTGGGAAAGTCCGTAAAGGCGATGGTAAAGATGTACACCACAAGGACAACAATCCTAACAATACGTCAAGAAAAAATTTGCGAGTAGAGCCAAAATCAGTTAACAGAGCTAGGAAAACGAAGAGGAAACGTAAATAAGTGGGAAGAAAACTTACTAAAGCGCAACGTAACTATACTAAGAAACCGTATCAGGTTAAAAGAACAGGACCAAGCAAATTGAGTAATCTTCCTCCATATAAACATCCCGCATTCCTACGAGCCCTTCAAGACGCCGAGAACGGTAGTAAAACAGGATATGACCCACAAAATGGTTGGTTCCCTCATAGGTCCCTAGAAGGTGGTACAGACACTATTGGTTATGGACATAAGTTAAGTCCTTCTGAGGATGCCCGTGACTACGTAATGATCAGCGGTGAAGAAGTACCTTTTGATGAACAAAATCGCATTGGTATTCCTGATGAACTTATTCATCAACTGTTTCGTGAAGATGTAGAAAGGTCTATGGTCACTGCTCGTAATCAATGGAATGTGTTCTATAGTGCTGACATCTATTTTGATGGCCTTGCTTCCAAATATCAATGTATTCTTACAGACCTCGTCTTTAATATCGGCACTCTTGTTAACCGTAATGAATGGCAATGGCCGTCTCTTGCTCAAGGTATTATCAATCAAGATGGCTCAATTGTGCGCAAAGAGTCCCTGAGATGGTATACTAACGAACAAGGTAGAAAAATTCCTCTTGACAACCGTCGAGATTTAATTTGTAATGCAGTAGGTATTTATGAATAATGAAGGATGGGGTTGAACTAGTTTTGACAGGTAGTAATATCCTGGACATCGGTGCAAATCCGATCAACTCCACCAAATATTTAGCGGCTATGGTGTTTAACGGTAGCATCCCTGGCTTCCACCCAGCAGGTACGAGTTCGAATCTCGTTGGCCGCTCCATTGAAAAGAGGATTAAATGAAATTTTGGACTACATACGAGAAACTGAGACCTCAAACAAAACGAGAAGAACTTCTTGAAGAAATTGAACAACTAGAACGTGAGATTCGTATTCAAGAACAAGGCTGTACATTCTTCGGTGAACCTCCTACTAAATTTCTTCAACGACAGCTACAAAGAGCGCGGAGAGAACTGGATGACCTTAGTTGACATGATTGATATAATTAGACCTCTGCTAGGTATCTCTATTGGGCTTATTTTTTGCTACATTTTAACGATTGATTGGTGATATGCGAGTTTTAGTTTGTGGTGGCCGTTACTATGATGATTACGAAACTCTCCCCAAAGTTCTTGATAAAATTCATTTAGCAACACCTATTACAACAATTATTCATGGAGCAGCCAAAGGAGCAGATTCGCTTGCCGACCAATGGTCTTTAACTAATAATATAGATGTTATAAGAGAGCCTGCTGACTGGGTTACATATGGTAAATCTGCCGGACCAATTCGTAACACTAAGATGTTAAATGAATATACTCCAGATCTCGTTGTAGCCTTCCCTGGAGGTAAAGGTACTACTCATATGGTGACACTGGCCATTAAAAAGGGTGTTGACACTGAAGTTATCTTGTGTTAGTATGCATACATAAGCAAACGATAATGTAAGCTATAGTATGGCCGCTTAGGTGCATATTGGGGGTTCCGAAGGTTCCTTGCAACAGAATACCTTCACTGTTCTCCTCGAACGGCTAGTCCCTCTGGAATATCGGCTCCATCTATCGTATTCTACGGACTAGTTTTATTTTTTCTTCTTTGCTGTTTTCGCCGCTCGTTTAAAATTAGCTTTTGTCGGTGCACCTTTTGAACCAGGTTTTCTCATTTTCTCTCCTGATCCTTTTTTAATTCGTTTACGTTTAGCGTGAATGTTTGCGTATAGACCTTTTTTAGCCATATTATTCTACTTCCCATGCACCTAGAGTACAATTTGTTGTTGAACGTTCATTGAATCCACCATCCCACGGAAGAATAACCTCAGCATCAAATGATCCACCGTTAACAGCCGCAGAACCTGCTTGTGGTCTTGCCGTCATAAGAGTTTCTTGCGGTGTTGGGATACCTTCTTTACTGGATGACTCATATAAAGGTGTAAAGCTTTGAACCGTACCTGTAGCAAGAGTGACACCAGACTCTACAAATCGAACAACGTTACCAGCAGTAAATGTAGTTTTAGTTCCTGAGGAAGACATAGTCACAGTTTTTTCACCAGAGTCTGTCCCTGTCCAATCACCGCCTTGGTTTCTCCAGACAATACCTGTTTGACTAGGATCGATGCGTGTTGTGTTTGTAGGATCATACTCTTCAACAGTACATCCTTCATCTGGAGCCTCAGTTCCTGACGTGATAACAACATTCAATTCAGCAGGTTCGATAAGGTAATACCCTGTATAAAAAGGATTAATACCAGACACAGTTGTATTCAATGGACTATAATCAACGTATCCTGTTCTACCTGTTTGATTAGGTGTATGGTACAAATTATTTGCAATACGTACATTATCAAAACTACGGAGAGGATCATCTACAAAACCATTACGTGAGAAATCTTGGAATCCAATAGGATCACTGCCTGGATCGCCAGCATCTTCAGGAGTTGTATTATCCAACAGATTAATAATTGTATTATTAACAATAGTAATAGGAGTACGTTTAGAACCTTTGACTCCATATTCTCTAGCCGCTCCTTCGTTCATAATATCAAAAGCGACAGCAGGAACCGTAGCAGCCTCAATACCAGTATTACCTTGTGCGATACGAGAATTACGAAGACATAGACCTGAGACATGGGCTTTAAATAATTCCTGAGGACTCTTACTACATGTGTGATCCAGCGCTTCAATGACTGTCAAATGAGGACATGGAGGAGCATTTTTTGTTGTTGCTGCATACCTAAAGCTAGAACCTTCTGTAACAACGCCTGCAATACATATTTTTTGAACACGTGTTGTATACGCTACACCAAATACACGAATAACTGCTTGAATAGATGTTGTAGGATTTGCCCAACTACCATTAGTAAAGCACACGTCTCCATAGAGAAGATGGATATTACCTAGACGTGTGCTTGTACGGTCACTCATATGGTCGGCTGTAATAGGTGCAAGACTTTCGTTCTTTTCACGACCAACCCAACCATCAGGGTTAAACGCAAGAATATTACCGATGTTTGTAGCGTTGTTCATTGTTCCTGAGAATCGAGCAAAGTTATGCCAGTCTGTGACGATGTTATCCCCGCAGAGCGAGTTGTGAGCTACCATTTGGCTAATATCTGAAATAGGTGAACCTGGCGAAACTGAAAGGCCAATCTCACACCCACGGACATCATTACGAATAACTGAACTGTGAAGAGCATTGGCTACGTCTATACCACCAGATTGACCACGTGTGGGCGGACTTGCATTAGGTTGTGTCTGCCTAAAACCTTGATCGAGTTTAAGATCGCGAATAATAAGCTCATTACAGGAACATCCGATTTCAGCTGCTGAGTTTTCAAGAAGAGGTAGTTCACCTGTACCGTATGAACCAATAGTCACTGATGAGTTAGGGTATCGAACCTGATTTAGTGTATTTGATTTACCAATACGACCACATCCAGTGTATGTTTCACCACGATTAAATAGAATACGAGCGTTTAACCCATTATTCAATCGAAGAACTGCTTCAGCTTCAGCATCTGTCCAATTTGTAAAAGCGACAGCGCCAGGATAACCAGGAGGAACTGTACCAGCGGCATTAATAAAAATAGTTTGATTACCTACGTAGACAACTTCTGGATCATCTACTGTAATGTCAAATGTTTCCGTATGAATATAATCAATGATTTCAGACCCAACTTTTTTGCGGAGTCTCATTTCAACAGTATAGGTACTTGTTCCAACATCTGTGATGTAGTCACCAAGAATAAATCCAGGGCGTTCATTACGATTCATGGCGAATCTTTGCCTATTTAATTCTTCTCTCCAAGGCTCAGCACTAGGGCATGTTGTCTTGAACATGGCGAAATGCTCTGGGATATCTACAGAACAACCTTCAGGAGTGTACTCAGCCCAGAACGATCCACCTGCTGTAATACGATTACGTGAAAGATTTACACTAAAACGAGGACTTCCTGTAGATGTTGTAACCGGATATCTTACCCATTTCGAGTATGTCGTAGTACGAGCACCTGGGACCTGATCTTCCGAAGCAATTGCTGAGTTGTCATCGAAGTTAATGTCACCAAAAGGATACGTCATAGCAATTTGAGTACCGCCTACATAAAGATTTTCAGCACCTTGAAATTTACCTGCTGTGATTTCCTTTAGAAAAACAATACCATCAACTGTTCCACCAAACGTACTATCGAAACTATGGACAACACCGGAGGCTGTGACTGTAACACCATCTTCTGCGCGTTGCTCAAGGATCACATCTTCAACAAGAGTCGTTGCAATCGTAGCAGGATCAAAGTTTTCAATCATTAATCGATCACGATTTTTAATAACTGCACGACACCAAATGTCTTGGTATTGATTAGCACCACAAGAGTTCAGATAACGTGGGTGATTTAGAAAAGGACCCCAATACGTTGTCTCAATCGGTTGAAGGACTTTGTCATAAGAAGCTCGAACTTCGAATTCAGCAGTTTCAACAAAATCGTCTGAGTATGTTGTCAATGGAGTGATTCGAATAGATCGACCATCTGGACCACGTTCGTTTACAACTTCAAATGTAGGGTCTGGAATGTCTTGACCGTTTACTTGATGGATAGGTCCATTAGCAGGCATTGGAGGTGAGTTAACAGAAATGTTGAGAGAAACAGTCATAATTTATCGTATCACAACCTGACTAATATAGTATGCTGACGAACTTGGATTTGTCTCTGTAAAGATTGCTTCAAATGTTTGAGGCGAACCACCAGGAGCTGGGTTATCTGAAATAAGACCCAAAGCAACCACATCGGCACTAGCCAATGCATGAAGTCCTGTTTCGTTATTGTTATCGAACGGCGCTTGGAAATCAATTCCTGTGGCTGAACCCCCACCAAAACGAGCAGCAACCGCTAGAACAATATCACCACCTTGAGCATTCTGTGTCCATGTATATGAAGCCGGTGTTGTAGAAAGATCATCAATAAGAGCTGGAGCAGATTCAACAACAGATGAACCATACACAGGTAGAACCCAAATACGAGCATCACGACGTTGAGTACCATTTGTTGTGATTCGAATATCACCAGTTTCACCTAAAGGAACATCAGCCCAAAAAATTTGAGTTGTCATCTTGGATGTTGAATGCGGTGAAGATTGTGTAGCAAGGTCAACAGAAACACCATTAATTGTACAACTTAAAGCATATCTATCAGCAAATAGAGGAACGGATGCGTATGCTACGAAGATACGACGGTTTGCCGCTGGTGTACCAAGAGCCATGTTCGTGAATGTGAAATCGTCCAGTCCATCTGTATCTACCTGAGCCGTAGCAAGAGCACCTAGAGTAATTGATGTAGCTGTTGTAAATGTCCAAAGAATAGAGCTTGTAATATCTAGTCTGTTTTGTTGTACATCTCGAATATTATCGGCAAGAATGTAATAAGACGTTGTAGGTCCAAGAGACGTTGGTGTAAAGGTAATTGAGTTTTCATCAATCATACCCTGTACAACAGGAATAGTTTCAATTACAGTGTCTGTATCTGCATTATAGATTGTAAGTGTCCCTGAAGCAATTGGAGGCTCTGAGAACGTAATAGAATATTCACCAGTAATAGATACACCAGCAGAACCATTTGCAGGAACTGTAGACACAAGAGCCGGAGGGACAGTATCAAGAGTTACATTTTCCTGAAACACAGGGTCTTCATCACTACCGATTACATACGCATAAACAGTATATGAACCAGATAACGTCGAAGGAAGAGTCGTATTAACTGTATTGTAACCTGTCCCAGAAACTGTAAAATTAGGACTAAAAGCATATGTAGGTGTTGTAATTTCACTTTCTGCGGTGTTAGAATCAAAATCTCCAGGATCACCTAAAGCTCCAGTTGGTACATAGAAAAGACGTACTAATCCACTGGCACCAGCTTGTTCAACAGTATCAATTTCTACATTGATGACCTGACCATTTTGAGTTTCAAAGGCGATGCTCTGAAGAACTACTAGTACACTGTCTAATACCGCCCCAGCTTGCGCAGCTCCTGTCCATAAGTTATTTCCAATTGCAATTGACATTATTTTTGACTTTTTGACCCTTTACATTTCCATCGTTTTCTTGATAAAGAATTAGGACTATTAGGATTTTTCTTCCAGTCACCCTTGATCTTGGCACTTCTCGCACAATAAGCATCACCCTTTTTCGTTCCAGGTTTGACTTTTGCACCTTTTTGACCATAAGATACTTTTTTACCTGATTTGGTAACTTTAACTTTTGCTTTACCTTTTCTTGGTGTTGATTTAGACATACGGCTATTCTAACACAACTCCTAGTTCTTGAAGGTCTTGAGGAAGCTCAACTTCTAGTTCATTTTTACATGATTCTGCAACTAGTGTAATACCTACAATATACTCAGCGATCTCATTATCTGTAGCATCCACATGAGGTACAAGAGGAAGATCATTGCATTTAAAAGCATCGGCACTAACTGTTACTTTCGTTCTCAACCACTTCGTTGTCCCGCACCCTGAGGTAATCGAGAGCCCGACGAACAGAAGGACCGCAATCCGAGGTAACTGGCTCATCTTTCAATTCCTTAATAGCTGTTAAAAATTCTTCACGTGTTATTGTTGCACGCTCTTGACGTTCACTTGCTTGGTTTAAACGCAGCGACAGATTTTCTTTGTCAGCTTCCAAGTGAGCATTCTCCAGTTGCAAATCTTGTTTATCGTTTTTCAACGATTCAATTCTGAAGTTCTGGACTGTGATAAACCCGAAAAGGCCTATAATTACAACAGCTAAACCTCCATAGATATATTTATTCAAGACCCCTAGCACGTCGTTCCTCTTCCATAAATCTACTATCTTCATCATTCAATCCTGGTGTCTTACGACCATCACCGACAGGACCTTGTTTCATATTAGCTACACGATTTCTAGCACTACGTACAACACCTTCCCACTTTTCTTTAGTAAATGGTAATCCACGTGCATCGTAACGTTTCTTCAAACCTTCTCTTAGGTCTTGAATTTCCGCAATGTAGCTATCTCTGTTTTCAGGATCTTTTTCCATATCCATTAAGATATCAGCAAGCTGCTTTGATACTTTAGACGATGTCACGGAACGTTTTCTCGACACAGTGTTGTAGTATGCGTCTTTTTCTGAAGCAATTTTCGGCGAGTCAAAGCCAAGGGCTCTAGTAATAATATCAGCGCCATCGGGTTCGTATTCTGTAATACGTGTACCACGTGATGTTCTCACTCCTTCACCAGACATATAATCTTCAGCTCTATATAGGTCAGAAACCCAAGCAGGAGAAGAGTTCATAACGATACCGTCCACGTTACCTTCAGATACAGCCTGAGAAATACGTCCAATTTTAGGAAGAAGAAAACCAAGGCTATCTGCTGGATTAGCACTACCAAATTTACCAAGGTTCGCAACGAATAGTGTATACGGGTCTGAAACAGAAACACGTTCACCAATAGCAATGTTTCCACCGATACCTAGAAGACCGTGTTCTGCAAACATCTTAGCTGTTGTGTCATCAGGAACCATTTTGAGTATTTCTGTTTCAAGGTTGTTCTTTGTAATTAGTTCATAGGCCGTAGACATTTGATTCCAGAAAGGTGCTCCGGCAAGACCAGCAATGCCCATTATACTCAAAGAACTCATGACCAAAGATGAAGCAATACGACGCCGTTCTTCTAATGTTCCTTTTCCATTCATCACCGACGCAGCTCTAGATACTAGTGTTTCAGAAGCTTGAAGAGCATATGTAGAGAACGGGAGAACTAGACGCCCTGGACCACGTTGCATTGGAGCACGTCCTTTAGCACCAAATACACCGAAACCTTCTTCAATGGCTCTAGCTGCTAGAACGTCTTCTACTGAGCGCGCTCCTCTGTTCTCAAGATGCGATGTGAAATCCTTCTGGCGACTATAGTAGTCTTTAGCTCGTTGTACAACTTCAGGTTTTGCAAATTCTTTACGAAGACCTAGATATGCATTGATACGAGCAAATACTTCTGTTGTTTCCATAGGAATATATGCAGCATTTTCAATTGTTTGCATCGCTCCACGAATAGGACGTGCGGGAACAGACCCGATGAAATCATCCTTCAAGTTAGTAGCAAGAGTTGGTGCCATACGAACAATGTCTTCAGCTACTTTACGATCTTTAACAACTTTCATCACGTCGTCAACATCATATAGACTCCAACCTTTGTCTGCCATATGGCGTGTCGCGAGACTTGCAGCTTTACCCATTTCAGGAAACATTGCTTTATACATATTTGTCGTATTGATATAAGGACTTACAGCCCATGGAAGAGATGACGTAAGAGCAAGAGGCTGAAGAGCAGCAGTAGATACACGGAACCCCAGACCCATGAAACTCTGTAACCTGCCTAGATCATTCTCCCATTTAGCGTGTTCTGGTTCCATGACATGTTGCCAAAGTTTACGAGCATATCCTTCTTTTGCGTTGCTACGAAGTGTGTTAGCTAGGTCTTTACCCTGATCAGCAAAAGCAAAGTCAGAAGCCATCTTACCACCTAGAGAAGCCCAAGTATTCGCAATACCCACAAAATCCCTTGAATAGCCTGGAACGTTCTTTTTAGGTTCGAACATACGTGTCATTGCTGAAGATAGATCAATCTCAATTTTATTATCAGAATCGATCTGGCGTAATGCTCTCTCAAATTCAGAATTTTCAATAAGCCCCTTAAGACTTGTTAGTTCTGTAAACAACTGAGACTTGGGTGAATCTGTCGGTTGAAACACACGATTATATGATGTTACGTTATCGAGATTATCCGTCGCTTGACCTGCTTTTAAATCTTTAAATTTAGGGAATTTAGCAGTAGGGTATTTTTTCTTTTGTTCGTCTACAAGAGCTTCATATTCACCTTTGTTAACACGAATATCATCTGAACCTAGATTTCTGTTACCTGGTAATGGTCTACGTTCTTGTCTAAGGCTTACTACCAAATCTTGTCCATCAGGATTCTCCACTTTCATAAACAAGTCTCCCTGCCTCATCATAGGCATATACGGAGTTTCCAGCATAGAGTCCATACGACTTGCAAGTTCTTTTAATTGTTTTTGCTTAGGTGAATCTGGAACAGCAATACGAAGATTCTCAGCTACACGATATCTCATCAAATGAAGAGGCATTTGAAAGTAATCTGAGAGTTCTTTTACAATTGTTGATTGTTCGGGAGATAGTTGTTGTGTTTTACCATTTGCTTCGTAGACGTATGTTTTAGTTTTAGGGTCGAAACGACCGTTATTGATAACAACTGTTTCGAGAAGCTCAAGATTATTTTGAAACGAGTCTCCAAATTTCTTTCTAAGGTCTTTAAACCTCGCTTGCATAGCCCCACCAACAGCAGTTGCAAAGTCTGTTCTATCACGTACAAAATTATATGTCTCAGCTACAATAGGACTGTGTTTTGCAACTTGTTTAGGTGACATCGCTGATTTAGCTAGGCTATGAAATATATCAGACGCGAATCCTTTAGGATCAGAACTTTTAGCAGAAACGGGTTTACGACCAGCAGTTCTCATAACAGCTTCTAAATGTGATTCTCCTTTACGAGGAACAGTATTTGCAAGATCAATGACATCAACATCAGGGCCTTCGAAATCCTTAGGTGTGTAATCATACTTAGGGTTGTATTTACCCGATCCTACAGTACGTTCTTTAGGAAGAAATGGAACTCCGTTGCCGCCATTTGTAACAAGACCAGGAACTGTATCAATGTCTACAGGAGCATCATCTTGAATGAACGGTGCTTCAATGTCTGTAAGTTCTGTATAAATCTCTTCCTGACGAGGGACTACAAAATCAAGATCACGCACTCTATGTTGTTCATTCGTGTCTAAACGAGCTGTTGTAATCGCTGGAGTATTATAAAGGTCTTCAATTTGTTTATCGTCCAAACGAGCCAATACCATACGCTGTTCGGGTTTAGCATTAATCGCGTTGATGATTTCAAACTCTTTAGCGAGAGTTTCTTCTGAACGGGGTTTGTGGTATTTAAGAACGTCGTCAATTTCACTTTGAGTTAAGCCCCCATAAATATCTTGGATACGTTCTTGTGCTGTGAATTCACTGAAAGCTTCAGATTCTTCTTTTACAGCTTTAGTTAAACTACGTTGCAGATCACGAAGAGTTTTAGATGTAACTTTTTCTTTCTTCGCAAGACTATCACGAACACGATTGACTTCGGCTTCCACCTCTTCACGAACTTTCGTAGCATTATCGAGACGAGTTCTTGACGGTCCTGCAATGAAACTATCCATTTCACTAGTCTTCTTAATAAGGTCCATCTCTGTATTTTTAATACGTTTACGAACATCACTAAGAGCTTTTTTAGGTTCAACACCTCGACTATTAACAAACCCTTGATCAACTTCAGACAGAGTATCTTTTGTTACTGCACGTTCAAGGATAGACTCTTGTTTTTTTAGGTCTGTTTGAAGACTACGAAGAGCCTCAATATCAGCGTATGTTCTGTCAGCAGCTTCTTTAGCTAGAGGATTTGTGGTAACTGCTGCTTTCCAAGACTCTTCAAGAGACATTGTTAGTTGGTTACTATCAGAAATGTCACCGTAATCATTCTTGAATACTTTAGTTGCTACAACTGGTAGAGGGTCTACTTCTGAAGAATCTTCTACTTGAGCTTTCAAACCTTGAGGTGTTGTAATTTTATTAATAGCTAAACCACCCGCAGAAACAAACCCATCGGCGGCGGCACTAACAGCACCTGCATACAGCATCTCTTTGATACCTTCGGCATTAGCTACTTCTAGTTCTGGAATATACGCACGTTGTAGACCTTGAGAACCTGCACCAGCCATGAATGAGATAACACTTGTAGCTCCCATTTCTTTAAGAGCTTCTTTCATGGCAATCTTACCACCAGCTTTTACAAATTGACCAGC
>JABSPG010000090.1:0-4310 GCA_013214445.1 Ekhidna sp.
GAATGAAGTCTTAGTCAAGATCCATGCTGCAACCGTAACCGCCGGAGATATTCGGTTGCGTGCATCGGATTTTCCTCCGCTATTCTGGTTACCTGCCAGACTCATGTTTGGCTTATTCAAACCCAAAAAAAAGATTCTAGGGCATGAGTTTGGAGGTGTAATCGAAGCTGTTGGAGATAAAGTTTCTAAGTTCACTTTTGGAGATGAGGTTTTTGGAACCACCACTATGCTATCCACTGGATCTTATGCTGAGTATGTTTGTGTACCAGAAGTTTGGAAGTCCGGAGTTATTGCAAGGAAGCCGAAAAACTTATCCTTTGTAGAGTCTGCAGCTTTACCTGTCGGAGCAATGACTGCTTTATATCTACTCAAAAAAGCAAAGATCAATCGATCTAAAAAGGTTCTTATCTACGGAGCTTCCGGTAGTGTAGGGAGTTACGCCGTTCAACAATCTTCAAAACCATGAAAAATGAATCTTTATTGCGTAGCATGATCAAACAGCATTGTCCTAGCTGTAGATCCGAAAAAATGTTTGTTTCTAAAGCGTACAATCGAAAATTCAACTTGATGCACCATAGGTGTCCAAATTGCAATCAGGCTTTGGAACCAGAGCCTGGCTTTTATACCGGCGCAATGTACGTTAGTTATGGC
Organism: Ekhidna sp.; assembly: GCA_013214445.1. Lineage (GTDB taxonomy): Bacteria > Bacteroidota > Bacteroidia > Cytophagales > Cyclobacteriaceae > Ekhidna. The sequence continues at coordinate 652 of JABSPG010000090.1, forward strand.
TTTCAGGTAGCGATCATCGTAGGCGTGATTTTATGCGCAAAGATATTTGCTGTCAATGCCAGTGTGCTATGGTACATTAGGTGGATAGCGGGTATAATAATGCTGCTGTTTCCGATCATCTACCGTCTCAGCAGATCCATCTGGGCGCACATTCTCATCCCTTTTGACAACTAATTATTCTCTGGATTTTGACAAATCTTCTAAAACGACCTTTCAATGAATAGTACTTTCAACAATAAGTCTTTGCAATCCATTGATCAAACCATCGCAAAGCACATGGATGCATGGGGCATACCCTTTATCAAACTCTCATTTGCAATCATATTTATCTGGTTTGGTGTACTCAAACCACTCGGTTTATCAGCTGCCATTCCTATTGTAAAGGCTACCGTTTCATGGCTTCCGGTCTTCGAACCAAAGATCTGGGTCAACATCATTGGATGGTGGGAAGTATTAATAGGAGTACTCTTTCTTTTCAAAGGGACCATACGAATCGCTATTTTTCTATTGTTTCTTCAGATGTCAGGGACATTCATGCCTATGATCTTCTTACCAGAAGTAGTCTATCAGGATGGAAACCTCCTCTTACCAACCATGGAAGGCCAATACATTATCAAGAATATCATGATTATTTCCGCTGCATTGGTAGTCGGAGGTACATTTTATGCAAAAAATAAAAGAGTTAAGAAATGAAGGCAGCAGTCTACACATCCTATGGTTCTCCTTCCGTCTTACAGGTGACTGAAATAGAAAAACCAATTCCCAAGGCGAATGAAGTCTTAGTCAAGATCCATGCTGCAACCGTAACCGCCGGAGATATTCGGTTGCGTGCATCGGATTTTCCTCTAATCTTTTGGTTACCTGCCAGAATCATGTTCGGCTTATTCAAACCCAAAAAGAAGATCCTAGGGCATGAGTTTGGAGGTGTCATCGAAGCTGTTGGAGATAAAGTTTCTAAGTTCACTGTTGGAGATGAGGTTTTTGGAACCACCACTATGCTATCCAATGGATCTTATGCTGAGTATGTTTGTGTACCAGAAGTTTGGAAATCAGGTGTTGTAGCCAAGAAGCCGAAAAATCTATCCTTTGTAGAGTCTGCAGCTTTACCTGTCGGAGCAATGACTGCTTTATTTCTACTCAAAAAAGCAAAGATTAATCAATCTAAAAAGGTTCTTATCTACGGAGCTTCCGGTAGCGTAGGGAGTTACGCCGTTCAACTGGCTCATCATCTTGGAAAATCTGTCACAGGTGTTTGCAGCACTAGCAATATAGATATGGTGATATCATTAGGTGCTGATGAAGTCATAGACTACAAGAAGCAAGATTATACAACAAGCTCCCAAGATTTTGATATCATCTTTGATGCAGTTGGAAAAACGTCAAAAACAGTAGCTAATAAAGTGCTGAAAAAAGATGGGGTATTTGTGTCAGTAAAAATGATGACCAGTGAAAGAATTGAGGATCTCCTTGAAATCAAGCATATGGCAGAGGCGGGAGACCTCAAGCCATTTATTGATAAGACGTACTCACTAGATCAGATTGTGGAAGCTCATACGTACGTAGATTCCGGACGGAAAAGAGGGAATGTAGCTATTACAATCGAAGAGTAGCCTAAACGAAATAGGTTCCTACTATTATAAATATAAATCCAGTAGCAAGTACGGTGTAAATTCATGCCCTCTACCTTGGTGGCTGCAGTACAGACTGGAGGTTTGGTACAGCAGTTTTCCAAAGACTCAAAAAAAGGGAGCTCAGTTGAGCTCCCCCCATCGACTAACCACCAGTCTATCACCTATCTCACCACTTGTATCATCTGCACTCCACCGAGTCCAGAAGAAACATATAGCATATCTTCTTTATACAGGATCTGATTAACGGATTCTCCTTCTTCCAAACCAAGTTTACCAATGACTTCAATGAATGGATCATAGCTAGCAACATACACACCCGCTTCTCCATTGCTGATAAAGAGTAATCCTCTATGCGCAGTAACAGAGTTAGTGTATGCCCCTTCACCAAACGAATACTTAGTCACGAAATCTCCCTCTTCGTTATAAACAAATAGTCCTTGATGGCCTCCAGCTACGAAAATGTATTTTCCCGCGCATGATATTGTTACCCTTGAGCCTGGTTCGGAAACACTCTGATGCCTGAAACTCCTTCCGTCAGAAAGATCTTCCTTTTGATAGGCATAGACTTTGCCTTCTTCACCGGAAAGGACAAGTACTTCTGATTTATGGATGGCAGCCCATCTTGCATCATCAATCTTCTTGTATCCTACCTGATCTAAGTTGCGATCTAAGGAATAAAGACCTCCTCCCCTGCTTTTATCATCGCCCACTGTAGCATACACTTTCCCTCCACTCGTAGTGACACTATTTGCAACATAGAATCCCAAACTTGTTCTCATATTGTTATCCAGAGAAAATGTCTCTGAGCTGGGCTTGATCGCTACTTTCTCAATAAAGGCGGGCTCGTCTAAACTGGAAGACGCCCCAACAAAATACAACTGATCACCATTGAATACTACATCACTAATATCTGCATCTGCATACAGAATCTGGGATTTGAGCTTTAGATCTGCATTTACCAAATCAAGCCCTCCATAGTACTCATTTCCCCTGTAGTTGTATCCCACAACAAAGAAATCTTTGCGGTCATCTATTGACGTGGCTTGTAAGAGGTTACCTTCGATACTAGGTGGCGTGAGTTTGGCCTTCAACCTTAATGAAAAATCAGGAGCTGTTCTAGCTCCCTGTTCAGATTCTACTGTAATCACTTGATCATAAAGCGTGACTCTGTCACTCAACACTTCCTGATCCGAGGTGATCTCAATCTCTTGTGCAGGTTCAGGCAGGTCGGACTCATTGTCTGAGCATGATGTGACAGCTAGCATTACTCCCAATGCTGTTGCCATTAAAGTGGATAAAAATAGTTTGCGTTTCATGGGTTTTAATTCTTAAGTAAATCTACTTTCGCAATACACTGATTATGAGGGTTTTAATCTTAATTAAAGAACTAGGTAATAGGCCTAAGAAACTACGTGATTTACCTATGAGGATGCACATAAAAAAAGCGACATGGACCATATCGCTTTTGAAGGAATTTTTACCTTTAATCAATCCGGTTGATAGGTCGAATAGGTAAGATTGTCAATCATTATTTCCACATCTGGTTCTGTTCCTGCATAAACGATAAAGTATATCGACTGCACCTTGTGAATAATCGGGTATCCTGCCACATTCATATGACCAAGATTAAAGCTATGACGCTCCCATTCCGGATTTGTTCCATAAAGGTTTATTGCCCAGGCCTTCCAATCTTCATTAACATCGCGACCTTGAATCATGAAAAGCACACGTGTATTTCTTCCGTCTCCTTTCATATCAAAATTGATGAACACATCTTCAGGATCGTACCCTTCCATTTTGGCAGATATTTTGCCAGCAAAACCAGTATACCTAGCCGTGACCTGAGGATGATCATCTAATTTTTTTCCCTTCATATGGATTACTTTACCTCGGCCATCTACTTCTACAAAGTCATTGATTTCCACTCCAAGTGTATCTTTCGAGGACCATTGCCACCAGAATGGATCCGAAGGTTCATCGAAGTTATGGATCATAATGGTCTCACTTGGTGGGGCTACCCGTATCAGT